>NZ_JBVVQU010000028.1:0-89049 GCF_055811555.1 Mesorhizobium sp. WSM4813 | reverse complement strand
ACGGGGGCTGCGCGGCGGACACGCCAACGTCACCGCTGAATGCCACGCCATTTTTGCAGAACTTGACGCACACAACTAGCCGCAGCCCCGTTCCTAGGTTCACGGTTCGAGGACCGGACCTGGACTAGCACTACTTTGGCAGATTTTTAGCGGAGAGGGTTCTGCGGCAGTGGGGGCAACGGATTGGGGGCGGCACACAGATCGATTTGTTCAAACAGCTCGTGCTGCACGCACCCAATCGAGTCGTGCGGCGGGGACAAGGCCGTAGTTATAAAAATTGATACCGTCGACGTTCGGCGCCAGCGCCGGTTTCAGCTTGGCGGCGAGGATTTCAGGACCCGCCATTTCCGGATAAAAGAGCCGGTAGCCGACGCCGAGGAATTTCTCTGCTCCTAGCGCGGTGCGGCCGGCCGCCGTCAGGCCTGCGACGTCGCCGGCCTGCATGTCGTAGGCACACAGGATCGCCCCGTCGCAGACCTTGCCGAGCGCTGCCAGATCGCAGCCGCCGAGCCAGCCGTCTTTCAGGTCGATGATGAGGACACGTGTCCCCGGATCGGCGACCTCGCGCAGTTCGGCGACAAGGCTGGTCACAGGCTCGAACCGCCACAACAGATAGGCGTGGAGCTGCGGCCAGGGCAAAAAGGCGTCTAGGCCACTTGCGGGAAATTCGGGAAAACGCCGTTCAGGCACTGCGCGCTCGCACGCCTCGGCAATCCACTGCTTGACGAGCTCGCGCGCCGCCTCGCCTTCGATGCCGGCACCAGCGGCGCGGGCGAGGCAGGACGGACAGAAGCACAGTGACAGAAGAAAGTCGTCTTCCGGCGTCAGCCCGACACCATCCTTCTCGTGATGATATTCGTGAGCGAAGCCCATGAAGGACGGGCTTTCAAGTTCGATCCTGTCCGGCTTGTAAGTGTGCGTAACGTCGGCGACGAGCGCACGGACATAAGCGCGCGTATCCGGATGTGACGGACAGAGATTGTAATAGTTGGCATCGCCAAAGGCGTTGCGGGTGACGGCTTGCGGATAAAGCATGCCGAGGCGGGTGTTGTGCAGGCAGACCGTCCAGCACGACACATGGAGGCCGCCTGTCTCGCGCCGTTGGACAAGTTTGGCCAGAACGTCGCCACCTTCCGTGACCACGCCCGCCACCTTGGGCTGGATCACGAGGTCGGCCCATCGCGCGGCGGTTGGCTTGAAGTAGATCGTGCCGTCCTCCGGGAAATAGGCTTTGCGGCGCGGGCTGCGCGGCTGCAGGAAGCGACCGGCATGATAGGAGGTCGCGAGACTGATCATGTTGAGCCCGGCGCGCTCGATAAGATCGCGTTCGACGGCTTCCAAACCCAGATCCTGGACATCCCAGGGATACGTCCACATCGAAAGCTGCATGAAATATCCTCAATCCTCTGCAACGGCGCCGTGAGCAAACGCCGGTTGGTTTCCCGTCAGCCTTCCACCGGTTCGGCGACTTGCATGAGGCAATCTCCTGCCTCGCACATCGTGTGCAGCCGGCGCGAAAGTACGATGCCGCTTTCGGCGAAACGCAGGGCTTCCTCGGCAAGATCGAGCCGTTCGAGGTCGTGATACCAGCCGGCCAATTGTCCGGCGCTCACGCCGTCGCCGAGCCTCACTGCTGGTTCGAACCAACCGCGGCGGGTGGCGTACAGACCCTGACTGTGCCGGGAAAGCGAGAGCAGTCGCGTCGGCGCCGAAGGCTTTGGCTCGGGCGCGAGAACCGGCGCCTCGACCACGCCGATGGCGACCATCAGACTGTCGATCGCGCGAGCGGTAATCGCCATCGTGTCGACTGTGGCGGTGCCGCCGCCGCCGAATTCGCCGCTGACGCCGATGGCGCCGGCCCGGCGGGCTGCGCCCATCGAGGTCGGCGATGCCTGACCATTGTCGGCCACGAACCCGTACGGCATGCCGAGCGCCCGCATCAGTTCCACCCCGCGCCCATGCCGGTCGGGATCGGTATTGCGCTCGACAAGCGCCGTGGGAAGATGCTCCATCGAGGTGCCGCCCGAATGGATGTCAAAGATGACGTCGTGGCGGGGAAACAGTTCGGTCTCGAGGAAATTGGCGAGCCGGCTTGTCGGGGTGCCCAATGGATCGCCCGGAAAGGCTCGATTGAGATTGCCGCCATCGAGTGGCGAACAGCGTTTGGCGGCCATGACCGCCGGTGCGTTCGCCATCGGCAGAATGGTGACGCGGCCCTTGATCCGCTTGGGATCCAGCCGGCGGATCAGCTTTGCCAGCGAGAGCTCGCCCTCATATTCGTCACCGTGAGTGCCGGCCATCAGAAGCAGCGACGGGCCTTCACCATTGCGTATGTGGCAGATCGGGACCTTGACCTGGAAATAGGGCGAGCGGTCTATCGAAAAGGGAACACTGAGATGGCATGATGTCTTGCCGTCCCGGTCGAAGTCGAGCGTATGGGTGAGGCCAGTGTGCATGGCGGCAACTCAGACGGCGGCGATCGCTGTGACCTCGATGCGGAGGTCGGGATCGGCGAGACGCGCCTCGACGCAGGCCCGCGCGGGCAGGCGTTGAGGATCCACCCAGGCATCGTAGATGCTGTTCATGGCATCGAAGTCCCCGATCTGCGGCAGGAAGATGTTGACCGCCACAAGCTTCGACTTGCTGCTGCCGGCCTCGACCAAAAGCGCCTCGATCTTGGAGAGCACATCGCTGGTCTGGCCTTCGATGCCGGCCTTGCGATTGTCGGCCACCTGGCCCGATATGTGGACGAGGCCGCCATAGACGACCGCCTGCGACATGCGAGAGCCGGACTGGAAATACTTGATCATATCGGATCCTTTCGAGGTTCTCTTGGGGCCGCCGCAATATCCGGTCAGCCGAAATAGGTGGGAAAGGCGTGACGGACATGCCCGGCCGCGTCGACGCCGAAGATCACGCGATAGCGATCGAGGCAGGTGCAGGGATGGGAGATGCCGAATTCAATGATGTCGCCAACGGCAATGTCGTCGCCCGGCGCGATTGTCAGGAAGGCATGCTGGTCGTTGAGCTTGAAGACCTCGGCGCATGCAGGCGGGACAGGCAACGGCTTGCCGGCTCGGAAGACCGCAAGCACGATCGGAAACCCCTGATCGAACGACACGTCGCGCATCCCCATGCCGCAGATCGCAAGGCCGGGCTCCGGCCGCGACAGCACTTCGGCCCACAGGCGCAAAGCCGGACGAAACGAATTTCGTGCGGAAACACTGACACCGCCGACGACAAAGCCCTTGCGGGCATCGAGTGCGCTAAGCGAACGATCATAGATGCCATGGTCGTGGAAGAAGATGGCGCCGCTGCGCAACACCAGCGTCGCATTGCCGTCCCTGGAAACGGTGGTCGAAAGTGCGGCGACCACTTTGTCGAAGAACACCGAGCCGCCGGCCGTGACGACCAGCGGCACGTCGCCGCCGACGCGGGCGCGCAGCCGCAGGAACATGTCGGCGGTCATCGCCAGCAGATCGCAGATCGCCTCATCGGTGCGGCCAGGATCGGGTTGCGCCGCGGCACCTTCGTAGGCTGCGACGCCGGCGATCAGCAGCCGTTCGCCGGCCGCATCAACTGCATCGGCGATCGCCTCGGCTTGCGTCGTGGTCCGCGCGCCTGCCCTTCCCGCACCGAGTTCGACGAGCACGCGCAACGGCGGCAGCATCGCATTGGCCCGCCAGGCTTCGGCAAGCGCATTCACGGCGGCGATCGAGTCGGCGAAGACGAAGAGCTCGACGCCTGACCAGGCGCCCACCAGCGCCGCGAGCCGGTTCGCACCGCCTGATCCACCAACCTCGTTGGCGATGATCAGCCGAGAGAGCCCGGCCCTGAGCATCACCGCGGCCTGCCTGATATCCGCGACGGTCGTGCCCCATGCTCCGGCTTCTACCAACGATCGGGCAAGGTCGGGCGCCATCGGGGTCTTGGCATGCGGCGCGATCATGGCGCCATGTTCACCTGCATAGCGCAGAAACAGGTCACGATTGGCGATGAAGGCCTCCTCGTCGAGGGTCAACAGGGGCAACGACATGCGCCCATCAGCCGGATGCCAGTGCTCAGATGCGACAAGGCTGCTGTCCAGCCCGAAGGTGCCGGGCGGTACGCCGCGGATGCGGTCATCGAGCAGGAAATTTTCACGGGTCGCGAGCGCCGGCATGGGTGAGTTTTCGGTCATCCGATGCTAGTCCTTTCGCCTTCGCAGGATGAAGTCCGGATCGATTTCCGGTGCCGGCCACACGATGAGAGAGATGCGTGCCAAAGCTTTACTCCGGACCGATCATCGATGCCCACCATCATCTTTGGGATCTGGGCCTCGGCCGGCACCCCTGGCTCGCCACAACGGCCGGCGAACGCGGCGGTCTGGGCGAGCTTGGCCGCTTGCGGCGAAACTATTTTCCTGAGGATTATTTGCGCGACGCCAGCCGGCACAATGTCGTCGCCACCATCCATGTCGAAGCCGGTTGGGCCCGGGATAACTGCATCGGCGAAACGCGGTGGCTTGAAACACTCGACAAGTCGCGCGGCGTGGCCGCCCGCTACGTCGTTCACGTCCCGCTGGCGAACCGCCAAGCGCCGGCGCTGGTCGAGGCGCAGGCGGCATTCAACCGTGTCGTCGGCGTGCGCGACATACTGAGCTGGGATCCCGACCCTGCCCGCCGATTCGCTGCCTGTGACGGCATCATGGACGATCCGGCCTGGCGCGCCGGCCTGTCCCTGCTCGGCAGCCACCGGCTGACTTTCGATCTGATGGTGTTTCCGCGCCAGCTCGCCGGTGCCGCGCGGCTCGCAGCGGCCTATCCGGACCAGCTCTTTGTCCTTAACCACTGCGGCAGCCCGATCGATCGCGACGCGGACAGGATGCGGGCGTGGCGCGAAGGGGTTCGGCGTTTGTCCCAGTGTGACAACGTCGCCATCAAGATATCGGATCTGGTCGCCTACGATCATGACTGGACGCTCGACAGCCTGAAGCCGGTTGTCATGCATTGCATCGACTGTTTCGGCACACAGCGCGCGATGTTCGGCAGTGACTTCCCGGTGGCCGGTCTGCACGCGTCGTTCGATGCGGTATATGACAGCTTCAAGGCCATTGCCGGGGAGCTTTCCGCAGACGAGCAGACGGCGCTGTTCTTCGGCAATGCAAGGCGCATCTACCGGCTGGACGATATGTCATCGGCGGGCCTGCTCCCTGCCTGAGAGGAGCAGCAGCCCCAGGATCAGCGAACCGAACAGAATGCTGCGCCAGCCGGGCGATGCGTTGACGACGGTGATCAAAGCCGTGATCGTGACCAGCAGGATCGCGCCGGGGATAGTGCCGGCATAGGTGCCGAGCCCGCCGAGGATCGAGGTGCCGCCGAGAACCACGGCGGCAATCGAGGCGAGCAGATAGGGGTCGCCGATCCCGACATAGCCCTGTCCGTTCATGCCGAGCACCAGCACACCCGCAAACCCTGAAGTGAAGCCGCTGATGCCGTAGACCGCTAAGGTGGTCGAGGCGACCGGAACGCCGGAGAGTGCCGCGGCGAGCGGGTTGGCGCCCATGGCGAAGAGCCGAGCGCCGAAGGACGTGGCATGCATTGCGGCCAGAACGATCACCGAGACGGCCATCCACAAGAGCACGCCTGCGGGAATACCGGCCGGCCGCGCATTGCCAAGCCAGCGGACCAGCGGGTTTTCGGCGGTCACGGCGCTGCCGCCGGCGATGATGATCAGCAGGCCCTGCAGGAATGTCGCCATTGCCAAGGTCATGATCATCGGATGGACGCGCAACAGCGCCACGCCCAGCCCGTTCACCAGACCGATTGTCGTCGTCAACGCAAGGACGGCAAGGACGGCGGTGAGCCCGGTCGGATCCGCCTGCCACGACAGCAGCGGCAGGCTGATGGCGCTCACTGTGACGATCGCCGCGACGGAAAGGTCGATGCCGCCGGCGATCACCACGAAGGTCTGGCCTGCCGCGACCAGGCCGATAACGGCGGCCAATTCGACCAGATAGCGCAAATGGCCATAGGCGCCGAAACCGCGCGAAGCAAAGCTTGCCGCGATCCAGACTGCCGCGACGATGGCGACCGTGAGGAACGGCCGGCTGCGCAGGATCGTCAGGGCGCGCCTGCCGCCCGCGCTGTCTTTCCACGCTGTCATTGCTGCACCTTGCGGAATTGCGGGATGGCGACCGCGCCGATGATGATGAGGCCCTGGGCGACATATTGGGCGACCGGCGTGAAGCCGAGGAAGAACATGACACTGATCATCAGGCTGAGCAGCAGGCTGCCGGCAAGAGCGCCGCGCATCGTGCCTTGCCCGCCGAGGAAGCCGATGCCACCGAGCACGGCGGCGGCGATGGAATTCAGCGTGAAGGCCGTGCCGATGACCGGATCGCCCGAACCCGTTTGCGCGGCGACGAACAGGCCGGCGCCTGTGCAAAGCAGACCGCTGATCGCGTAGGCGGCGATCCGGGCAGCGTCGACCGGCACGCCGGAGCGGTAGGCGCCGACCGGATTCTCGCCGGCGGCATAGAGGCTCAAGCCGAGCGGCGTGGCGAGATAGAGCTTCCACAGAAGGACGATGAGTACCAGCAGCACGAAGGCCGCGGGCGTGTTGCCGGCGAGCAGGTCCGACAGCCACTCCGGAATGGCGCCGCCGGGTCTCGGCAGGATGAGCAGCGCAGCACCGCCGATGATGAAGGAGCCGGCGAGCGTCACCACGATGGCCGGCAACCGAAGTTTTACGACAATGAACCCGGTCGCGCCACCGATGCCGACACCGGTCAGCGCCACGGCAGCGGCACCGCCGGCTACGCCCAGCGGGCCAGTCATCGCCGTCGCGGCGATCACCGCGCCCAGGCTGACCATTGCGCCGATGGCCAAGCTGATGCCGCCGGTGAGCATGAGGATCGCCTGGGCCATGGCGACCAGCGCCAGCGGAAACCAGCTCTGGGTGAATTTGGCGAAGCCGGAAGCGGTCAAGAGGCCGGGAAAGAGGACGCCATAGGCGACGAGGAACGTCATCACCACGGCGAACAGGCCGCGCACGCCGACATTGCGGCGCAGCTGAACCGGCCAGTAGAGAGCGCCGGCTTGCCTTGAGGAGCCCACCGTACTCATGCCGCCACCTTGCGCTGTTCGGCGCCCATCGCGGCGGAAACAATCGCTTCCTCGCTCAGTGCGCCGCGCTCGAGCATGGCAACGATGTGGCCCTCCCGGACGACCGCGACGCGGTCGCAAAGGTGCACCAGTTCGGGTGTATCGGAACTGAGCAGCACGACCGCCTTGCCGGCGGCGGCGAAGTTGCGAAGCATCATATAGATTTCGCGCTTGGTCTCGACATCGACACCACGTGTCGGGTCATTGAGGAGAAGCACAAGCGGGTCGTGCGGCATCCATTTCGCCAGCGCGACCTTCTGCTGGTTGCCGCCCGACAGGGCCTGTGCCGGCCGGCCGAGGTCGCCCTTGATGCCAAGCTGGACGGCGAGACCTCTTGCCGTCTCACGCTCGGCACGGCGGCTGCGCAGCTTCAGCGCCGGCAGTCTTGCGAAAGCGGGCAGCATCATGTTGGTGATGATGGAATGGATCAGGTGCAGGCCTTCGCGCTTGCGGTCGGCCGGGACATAGGCGAGGCCAAGCGCGTTGGCTTTTGGCACACCGCCGGGCAGACCCGAAGCCCCCTTAACGGTTGCGGATGCCGTCCTCGCCGGAATGGCACCGTAGAGGCCGAGCAGCAAATCTTCTTGCCCTTGCCCAACCAGGCCTCCGATGCCGAGCACCTCGCCCGTCCTGATGTCGAGATCGACATCGCGCATCAAGCCGGCCGAAAAATTGCGAACCGAGATAGCGTTGGCAGCCGATGCCGAAGGCTGCCAATCCGGAAAGAGGTCGCCGGGGTCGCGGCCGACCATCAGCCGTACCAGCCCGGCGGCATCTGTTCCTTCCAGTGTGCGGTCCGCCGTGCAGGCGCCGTCCTTCAGTACGGTAACATGCTGGCACAGCGCCATGACTTCGTTCAGCCGGTGCGAAATGTAGAGAATAGCGATGCCCTCGCCGCGCAGCCTCTCCAACAGGTCCGTCAGGACCTTCGTTTCGGTTGCCGAAAGCGACGAAGTGGGTTCGTCGAGAATGAGCACACGCGGCCGGCGGTAAAGCGCCTTGGCGATCTCCACCATCTGCCGGCGGCCAAGCGACAAATGTCCGACCGGCGTCGAGAGCGGTTCGTGAAGCCCGACAAGATCGCATGCTGCCCTGGCCCGCACGGCGAGTTCGGGATAGTCGAGCAAACCCAACCGACGCGGATAGGCGCCAAGGCCGATGTTCTCGGCGATGGAGAGGCTGGCCGTCAGACTGAGTTCCTGCTGGACAACCGCGATCCCCGCCTGTTGCGCATAGGCGGGGGTCATGCGCGACACCGGGCGCCCATCGACCTCGATCGCCCCGCCGTCCGGGCGCAAGGCACCGGACAAAAGGTTGATCAGCGTCGACTTTCCGGCGCCATTCTCGCCGAGCAGCGCATGCACGCGGCCCGGCTGGAGAGCGATGGAAACGTCGCGCAGGACGGGGTTGCCGAAGAAGGACTTCGACACACCCCGCGCGGCAAGAAGCGGAGCCGTGGCCACCAATTTCTGCGACCTTTCAGGCTTATTGTTCAGCCAGCAGCTTCTTGAACAGCTCCTCGTCGTAGGGCGAATAGATATAGCCGTCAGCCGGAAAATCGGCCGCCCGGGCAAGGTACTGATCGATGCTGGAATTGTCGATCACCGGCAGCGGGATCTTGACGAACGCCGGCACATCCTTGCCCTCCAGCGCCTGGACGGCGGTATAGGCGGCGAAGGCGCCGAGCCAGTTCGGCTGCATGGTCGCCCAGCTCTTGAGGTCCTTTTCCTTCCAGAGTTCGAGGAACTGACGGGCATTCTCGCCGGTGATCGGCACCTGTTCGCGGCCCTGTTTGTCGAGGGCGAGTACCGCGCCCGCAGACAAGGCGCCGCCGAGCGACAGAATCCCGTCGATCTCGGAATTGGCGAACAGCAGGCTGGTGAGGGCTTCCTGTGCAGGCGCGACATTGTATGGTGTGTTGGTCTCGGCAAGGACCGTCACCTCAGGATGGGCCTTGAGCGCCGCGTCAGCGCCTTTGCGCCGATCATCGCTGACCGAAACGCCGGCCGGGCCATTGAGGATGAGGATCTTGCCCTTGCCGCCGATGGCGTCGATCAGGAACTTGGCCGCCTGATCGCCCCATTGGGCGGAATCGGTGTTGACCTTGGCCGTGACCTGGTCGGTGTCGACGAGGCTGTCGAAGTTGATGATGGCGATGCCCTTGGCGCAAGCGTCCGCCAGCACACGCGCCGGCGCGGTCGACGAGCCGGCAATCAGGATGATGGCGTCGACGTCGGAATCGATCATCGACTGGATCTGCTGGATCTGGACGTTCGCGTCACCCTGGGCGTCGGTCACGACAAGCTTGTCGACCAGCCCTTGCTTCTTCAGGGTCTCGACTTCGGCTTCGATCGTGCCCTGTGTCTGCTTCATCCAGGTCGGCACGGAATAGATGTTGGCCCAGCCGATCGTGTACGGCGGCTTGCGGTCGCCGTTGATGCATTTGGCGGCGGCGTTGGCCTGCGAACCGGCGCCGAGGCTCAGGAGGAGACCGAGGCAAAGGGCGCTGGCGGATGCGAAAAACGATGATTTCGTCATGATTGTTCCCTTCTGAGGTTAGGCCTGGACGTGCGGGGTTCGGACGAAAAAAAGCCGCCGGTTGCCGCATTCGGAAACCGCCTGTTTTCTCGTCAGAATTTTCTGCGCCTGGCTCGTTATTGTCTGATATTTCAGACAGTATGTCTGTATATCGGACAAATGGGATGCTAGACTGAGCCTTGACATCTTTCAAGCGTCTTGAGACGAGGGCCGAATTGATTTTTTACGCGGGTGCGGCCGATATGAGCGATGGAGCTACTGGTCTGATCGAAACGGAATCCGGCGCCGAGCCGCGCAATGGCGAACGCCGCCGCGGCATCGACCGCGTCATCATGCTGCTGGAAGCGCTTTTGCGGCACCGCGCGCCGATGCGCGTCGGCGACATCGCCAAGATGATCGGCGCACCGCGTTCGACCACCTATGAAATCGTCAACAGCCTGCTCGAAGCCGAAATGCTCGAAAACGTCGGGACGGAAGGCTACGTCTATTTCGGGCGGGCTATGCATCTGTTCGGCTGGGCCTACTCGCATCACAACGCCCACTACCGGCGCATCATCGAGACGCTGGACAAGATGGCCGCTGAGACAGGCGAGACCGTGCAGCTGTGCGGCCTGCGCGGGAATAAGTACATCGTTCTCGATTGCCGGGACTCTTCCGGGCCTTTCCGTATTTCAAGCGATGTCGGGGTCGAGGTGCCGATCCCCTGGACGGCGTCCGGGCGGCTCTTGCTCGGCCATATGAGTGAGGAAGAGCTGAAGGACTTCATCCCGCCTGGCGACTACAAGCTTCCCGACGGCCGCGTCATTCCTCCAGCTGAATTCTTCAGCGATGTCGCCCTGGCCCGCCAGCAAGGTTTCAGCGAGACCGCTGCTCTGGCCGACCGCTTCACGTGGTGCATGGCCGCGCCCATCCGCGATGGCTACGGCGCCATCAACAAGACCCTTTGCTTCGTATTGCCAGTCGACACAGCGGAAACGCGGCGCAGCGAATTGCTTGCCCTGCTGTGCGAACGCGCCCGTGGATTGTCGTTGGCGGGAAGCTAATTTTTGAAGAATCGGCTCTGACGCCTTCGCCAACGGAGCGCGAAAAAAATGGCCGGGCTCGAATACGGCCCGGCCAAAAGAAGGTTACAACCTTCAGAGGGGAACGCCGTTCAGCGGAATGGGAGGAAACCGCCGAACGCTCTTACCTGTTTGAGCTTGTTTGAGCGGGTTGGCGACGAACAAAATTCCAAAAGCCGGCGGGATAACGAAAATTCCTGTTCTATTTGCTCTGACCTCTTCAGACGGGTGATGCCCTTGTCTCAAGGAGATCGGCATAGTGCCGGCGCGCCACGTCAGGATGCGAGCGCAGGCGACTTTTCAGCACGTTGGTTCCGACGTCGCGAAACAGCGGATTGTCCGGATCGCTCGCCGGTCCGCGCGCCTCGGCAGCCAGTGCTTCCGGCAGGGTGAGCAAGGGGATCGTCGCATCGAGCCGGGCGCTGAAGAAGAATGGAACGGAAATTCGCTCGACACCGGCCGGTGGTGTGACGACACGGTGCACCGTCGCCCTGAGATAGCCGTTCGATGCCAGTTCGAGGAGCTCGCCGATGTTGACCACCAGCGTTCCGGGGATGGGATCCACATTCACCCAGCTTCCGTCATATTCGACCTGCAGCCCCCTGTTGTCGTCCTGAAGCAGGAGCGTCAGGAAACCGCCGTCCTTGTGCGCGCCGACGCCCTGGTCGCCACCGGTTGCGTCGCGTCCGGGATAGCGCACGATCTTCATGCGATGGTTGGGCTCACCGCTATAGATCGGATCGAAAGCGTCCTCGGCTTGGTCGAGCGACAGCGCGAAAGCCTTCAGCAGGCGGATCGCCACCGCCGTCGCCCTGGTCTGCCATGCCAGCAACGCCGGCTTGAGTTGCGGCAGGGCCGAAGGCCACTGGTTCGGCCCTTGCAGCCGCGTCCAGGCAGGAATGCCCGGCCCCTGTGGAATGGGTCGACGCTCGACGCCGATGTCGAGCTGTTCGCGCCAGTCGGCCTTGCCCTTGGTCAGTTCGCCACCGGTGCGCGTGTAGCCGCGGAATTGCGGGGACTTGACCATTTCGATGGCCAGCTTGTCGGCTTCGGGCAAGGCAAAGAACCGACGCGAGGCGTCGAGCACCTCGTCAATCTCCGCAGCCGAAATCCCGTGGCCGCTGAGATAGAAGAAGCCGACATCGCGGGCCGCCGTGCGCAGGTCGAACAGAAAAGTCCGACGCTCCGACGCGCCCTGTTCGAGACGGCTGAGATCGAGCACGGGTACAATTCTGGCCATGGTCAACCTCCTTCTGCCTCAGGCTTGGATCAGGCCTCGACGGTGACACGCAAGTCGTTGCGATCAAAGCAATGGTCGATCCAATCTCGATGCAAATGGAAGAAAGTCCGCTATGCGTTTGGCGGCCGGCAGGCAAATAACGTCCGAACGGGTGTCCATGGCACGAGGGTGCCGTGGCCACGAAACTTGCGTGAACGCGGTAACCCCCGACTCATGCATTGCCGTCTGATCTGGACTCTCAGCCCGATGAACTCTGTTGGAATGAAACGGTCTTTGCTCCCAGCAGCATTAGCTTCGGCATCGAGCGGTCTCTTGATCCCAGCTTCCCATGGATATACATATCGCTTAACGTATATCAATAGGAGAGTGTGATGCAGGTCGCCAAATGGGGCAACAGCCTCGCTGTCCGTCTTCCTGCCGTCGTGGTCAAGGCCCTCGAACTCAAAGAAGGCGATGAGATTGAAATCCATGTCGCCGAAGCCCGACGACTCGGCGTCGCGCGCAAACCTGCGCGCGAGGAATTGCTGAAGCGGCTTCGCGCCTTCCGCGGTCGCCTTCCCGCCGACTTCAAGTTCGATCGGGATGAGGCGAATGCCCGGTAGCTTCTTCGACACCAATGTCCTTGTCTATATCGCGTCGGGCGATTCCGTAAAAGCCGACCAGGCGGAGATGGCCATCGCAGCTGGCGGCGCGATCAGCGTGCAGGTTCTCAACGAGCTCTCCAATGTCGCCCGCCGCAAAATGCGGCTGTCGTGGATGGAGACCTACGCGTTTCTGTCCACGCTACGCGGCCTGCTGACCGTCCATCCCATCACCATCGAGACGCACGAGACCGGGCTGGCGCTGGCCGAGCGTTACAGTTTTTCCATTTACGACGCCATGATCGCCGCCGCAGCGCTTCAGGCTGGCTGCGACATGCTATGGTCAGAAGATATGCAGCATGGGATGGCGCTTGACGAAGGGCTGCGTATCGCCAATCCGTTTCAGCCAAGCGCCTGAAAGAATGGCCTGGAATCTCTTGCTGGCCAGTCGATGAGCACGACCACCTTGCCGCGCAATGCGCCTGTCGAACGATGCTGCTGTGAAGCGGCGCCCCGAGCCGGTGAGAGGGACGTATCAGTCATGGAGTTCTCTCGATATCGCCGGGCCGACCGAAAAATCGCTGAATGTGACCTCGAACCCTTCACGTTGCGGCGAACAGCACATCATGCCGATATCGACTGTTTTTGACGGCGGGAAATAAGCGAGCCGCACCGGCTTCCAGCGATGGTCGGAGGCATCAAGATACTGAACACGGATTGTCTCGGCATGGCGGGTCAGCCGGATCCTGACGCCGTCCGGACCGGCAGGGATGCTGACCAACGACCAGTCGGAGGCGTCGTTGGTGACGACGACGGAAAAATAGGCCAGCCCGTCGGTGAACTCGATGCCGGCCTTGACCCAGTGCGTCTCGCTCAGCCGGACCATCAAACCGGCCTGATCGTAGAGCACCTTGTAGTCCCCCTTGACGGTGACCTCGGCGCTGAAGTCGCCCTCGACCTGCCGGTAGAGGAAATGGCCATTGTCGCGCCAGAAGCCATAAAACGTCTCGCGCCAGAAATCGGTTTCCTTGCCGGTCCGCACATGCACGGTGCTGTCGCCGAAAGCATGGTGCGGGGGCGGGTTGAGCCAGGTCAGTTCTGCATTCTGAGATGTCATCGGCTTGCTCGCCTGTCGGGTCCGGACTGCGTTATCCGTCGCTCATGCGAAGAGGCGGATTTGTCTCTTGTAAGCGGCTTCCGCCGTTTCATTTCGAGATTTGGTAAAGCTCGGACGCGGCCTCTCTCAGCGCGCGCCGGCTCTCTGGCCTGAAATACATCATGTGGCCGCCTTCCAGAAGCTCGACGCGAATGGATTTTGCTCCAGGAAGCGAAGGAACCTGGCCGACAAGATAGCGTGACACCAGATAGGGTGTCACCAGGTCGGTGTAGCCGTTGACGATCAAAACGCCGAGGCCGGGGTTTAACGCGCGCGCCTGCTGAAGGTCATCCATCACGCCGACATAGCCCTGACGCGTCGGGCTCGTCCCGTAATCCCAATTGCCGCTGACTTCACGGTTGAGAAGCCGATAGCTTAGATCGGTGCGGAATTTCAATTCCTCCCTGATATAGCTGACAAAGGCGGATGTGAGCGCCGGCACGCTTCGGTCGAGCACCGGATCGGGACCGCTAGGCCTTGGACTTTCCGGGGCAACGTCTGCCGTTTCGATCGTGCCGTCATAGGCGCTGAGAACATTGCCCCGTGCCCGCGCAAACTCCTTGGTGAAGAGTGCGGTGGGAATGCGTGCAAAGTTTCGTTTGACGAGTTCAAGCGGCAGGCCCGTGATTTCGGCAACGCGCGGGCTCGCCAGGCGCCCACCCTGTTCGAGGCCGCTGGCAAGCGCGACGAGATAGTCGCCAAGCGCATAGCGTTCGACATCGGCCAACCGCTCCTGCAGCTCGGAACCGGTGATCCTTTCGCTGCGCAGGCGCACCGCCGCCAGCGACGGCAGTTCAAGCGCCCAGTGAAGCGGCTGGAACTCGTCGGGCCGCACGAGTGTGAATTCAAGCGCCGGCGAGATGAGCACGATGCCGCGAGGGCTGATGCCGATATCATCCTGGAGTGTCTTGGCAAGCAGTGCCGCCCGAAACCCGCCATAGCTTTCGCCAGCAAGAAACACCGGCGACGCTGTGCGGCCCGCCTGTGCCAGATAGAGCCGGATGAAGGCGCCCATCGCGGCGGCGTCTTGGTTGACGCCCCAGAAACTGCGTGCCTCGGTTCCGGGTGCTTCGCGGCTGTAACCCGTTCCGACGGGGTCAACAAAGACCAGGTCGGTCATGTCGAGCCATGTGTTCGGGTTGTCCAAAAGCCTCTGCGGCGGGGGGAGAAAACTTCCATTGGCCGCCGTCGCCATCACGCGTGGACCGAGCGCGCCGAGATGCAGATAGGCGGAAGCCGCGCCCGGACCACCGTTGAATACGAAAGTGATCGGGCGCTGGAGATCAGGCTCCCGGCTTGGCTCGGGACGCAGCGTGTAGGCGACATGAAAAACTTCCGCGGTGACGTCGCCCTTGCCCGATAGCAATGACAGCGTGCCGGCCTTTGCCTGATAGTTGAGCGTACGTCCCGCAATCACGATCGAATGATCGGAGACCTGGGGCGGCGGAAGCAGCGACAGAACGCCACCCGAAGGCGACGGCCGCTCAGCCACTTCCGCATGGCCGGCTGGAAGGCCGCCAATCAGCAGCAGCATAGCAAGGGTGATTTCCAGCAGCTTGGTGCGCATGGCGACTCCGGAACAGAAACGACTGGAAGCTACCACGCTGATGGCTCGGCCGAAATCACAGGATCGTGCAGGCCCTTCGCTGCTGGAAGGAGACCGATGGCTTTCAACGCAAGATCTTCGCGCACATCGGCGTGCCGACATCGATGGATCGCCCGGTGTCGGCCAGCCGGCCCGTGGCGGCGTCGCGCGCGAAAATCGAGATGCGATCGGCGTTCGGGCTGGCCGAGATGAGATGGCTTCTGGAGAGTTCCCGGCACCCGTCGCTGCCGGTGGAGGATCCTGAAACCAACTAAATGGACGAGAACATGAACAGTCTGATCCGCGGCAACCCACGCTGCTGATCGGCCTCGGCTTCCGGCCATCGACCGTGCAGGCAGCACTTGGTCTGGTCATCGTGCTGCTGGTTTCGCTCTACGGCCGCGAGCGGCACGAATCGGCGACGATCTGAGGCCGCTTACAAGCGCCAAAGCCGCTTCGCATTGGCGGAGAGCAGTTTTTGCCGTTCGTCGGCACTTGCACCGCCAAGCAGCGCGTGCGTCGCCGCAATCCAGGTCGCAAGCCCGCCACCAAGCGTGCAGACCGGCCAATCGCTGCCCCACACGACACGGTTCCAGCCGAAGCATTTGATAGTGTGCTCGACATAGGAACGCAGCGTTTCGACAGTCCAGGATCCGGCGTCCGCATAGGCGACCACACCGGAAATTTTGCCGACGACGTTCGGGCGTTGCGCGATCTCAGCCATATGCTCGCGCCAGGGATGCTCACTGCTGCCCTTGATGTCGGGCACGCCGCAATGGTCGAGCACGAATTGAACATCCGGCGCGAGATCAGCAAGCGCAATCGCCTTGGGGATCTGATGCGGCAGAACGACGAGATCGAAGGTCAGGCCGGTGCCTGCAAGCCGTTTGATGTTTTCACGAAACAGCGCGCCTTCCGAGAGCTCGTCCGGCATGACGTGGAGCACCCGCCGGAAACCCTTGACGAAAGGATCGGCGCGCTGGCGCTCGAGATAGGCGGCAAAGCCCGGCTCTTCCGGACGGCAGGAGGCGATTGCCCCGCGCAGTAAACTGTCCTTCTGTTGCGACAGCGCCTTTACGTGACTGGTCTCAGTCCCGATGTCGGCTGGATCGACATCGACTTCCATATGCAATGCGCCCTCTATGCCGGCGCGGCGGGCCTGGATTGCATATTCGTCGAGGGAAAAATCGCGGTTGAGCGCCGGCACGCCGGAGAGCCAGGGATAGCGCAGCGCCGACTGGTCAATCAGATGCAGATGGGTATCGAAAATCATGACGGCGCGCTCCTCCTCCGGCTTTTTCAAAATTATCTCACGGACAAATTGTTCATTCAAATATGAATTTACTCCGCCTGCTTGACCGCTGCTCCCGCCAGTTGCGATAGCTTTTCGGTCGCTGCCAGCAACAGTTCTATCGTCTTGGTGATATCGGGCGCCTTGGGTGCGTTGACCAGGGTTATGTAGGGGATCGACAGTGCGGCGATCGCCCTGCCGTCCGAGCTAAGCACAGGTGCCGACAGGTTGAACACCCCGGCGGTCTGCATCGACGCCATCATCTCATAGCCGCGTTCACGAATCCGGTCGAGGCGGGCAAAGAACTCCGGCGATTGAGGCGGCTTGTCGGTGCTGCGCAGATGTTCGGAGATCATCATCTGCCGCTCTTCCGATGAGCGGAACGCCAGCAGTGCATGGCCGGAGCCGGTGTCGAACAGGCTGATATGCGAGCCGACGCGAATCGAGATGCCCCAGTAATTTGGCGCTTCCTGCTGTGCGATCACCACTGCGGAACCCCGGTCGAAGACGACAAGCTGGTTTGCCTGCTGCGAGGTTTCGGCAAGTTCCCGCATCAGCGACGTCGCATAGGAAACCAGCCGCCGCACCGGCGCGTGCAATTGCGCCAGGCCAAACAGCTTGAGCGTCAGTGAGTAACGGTCGCCATCCGGCCGTGTGACATAGCCGCGCCGCACCAGCCGATCCAGCATACGGTAGAACTCGTTGGGGCTGCGGTCGAGCTTCTTGGCGATTTCCGCCTGCGTCAGGCCGCCATCGACGCCGGCTAGCAGCTCGAGGATGTCGAGCCCCTTGTCCAGCGCCGGAGCGCGATAGCGGTCTCTTCCTCATCCTCTGCCATTGCGCTTCTCCAGTAAATTTTGCTTTTCATATACGCATAACGGCATTGCCCCGAAAGAATTTTCGCGGCTTGACGAGCTTATAAATATTTTGTTTGCATATGAATGAAGCTGGCGGTCAAACCTCGCTATGGATCGACGCAGGCTTTTGGGGAGGATGCCAATGACGAAACTGTTTACGGCCTGTCGGCCAGCGTAGCGCTGCTTGCACTTGGTGCGGGCGCTGCCTTTGCTGCCGAATTGCCGGGCAAGTTCGACGGCATTACCATCGACGCCAAGCTGATCGGCGACCAGCAATATGAAGGGCTCTACGCGCGCATCGGCGAATGGGAAAAACTGACCGGCGCCAAAGTCAACGTGATCTCGAAAAAGAACCATTTCGAGCTCGACAAGGAACGTGGTCCTGGCGGCCGACCACATCCTACATCGTCGAGCGCCGCGACAAGCCCAAGCGGGCTGAGCTATTTGCGACCGCGAGCAGTCATATCCGGTTGACCGGATATACCGGCTTGCCGCCGCGCAGCACCGATGCGACATCGGCAAACACCTTGTTGCGAACCTCGGCGTAAGACTGGGTCGAGTAGTGCGCCGTGTGGACTGACCAGGACGGCCGTCGCCGTGATGCCGCAAAAGCCTATCTCGTCATGCTCCGACGCGAGGATGGCGACCGAGCCTGCCACCGCCCGCATCGCCTGCTTGAAGGCGCGCGGATTGATGACGTCGTGCCCATGCACCCATGTCGTCGGAATGGCGGCCGCTGGCGTCAATTTACTCGAAGCCCGGCCTGGCGCATCAGCGGCAGCACGCGGTCACAGAAGAAGGGCAATTCGTAGGTGTAGTTGACGAATGTGAGGGCGGCGCCGGAATAACCCTGGTCCATGATTTTGGTGAGATCGTCGACGATCTTTTCCGGCGTGCCGATAAGCGGAAACGTTCCAGCACCGCCGGCGAATCTTTGCCGATATTCGGTGAAGGCCTTCGCGTCATGCGAATTCGCGAATTCTTTCTTCTTGCGCATATGCTCGTCGACCGCGCCCTCGTCCGCGCATTCAAGCGCGTAGTGCCGGTAATAGTCCTCGGCTTCCTGCTGGGTCTCCCGGCAGACGACCTGGCAGACCGTATAGACACCGACTTCGCGTCCGACCTCCGCCGCCCGGTTGGTGATGTCGACCACATGCGCGCGGCCATCGGCGATTTCGGAAAAAGTCGAAAACAGATAGTCGCAGTGGCGCGCAGCATAGTTGCGGCCCGGTGCGCCGGAGGCGGCGTTCATGGTCACCGGGCGCGGCGCCTGCAGGCTTGATGGGCGGCTGACGACCCCCTTCAGATTATAGAACTCGCCGCCGAAGTCGAACGGCTCCCTGGATTGGTAGGCACGCTCGATGATATCGATCCATTCCTCGGCCTGATCGTAGGTCCGATCGCCGACCGTCTGCCCGAACATGGCGAACTCGTCCGGGTTCCAGCCGCAGACAATGTTCAAGCCGGCACGCCCGTTGGAGATGTGGTCGACCGTCGCCAGCGCTTTTGCGGCCTGCAGCGGATGAACCAGCGGCACATGCACGGTCATGAACAGACCGATGTTCTGCGTGGCGACGGCGAGACCCGCCGCCCAGGTGAAAGTCTCGAACGACCATTCCCGCACATGGGTCAAACCGCCGAAGCCGCGCCAGCGTGCGATCGGCAGCAGAAACTCCAGGCCGGCGCGATCGGCGATGCCGGCAGAATTGAGGTTGTCTTCCCAGCGGGCGCGCCAGCGCTCGGGAACGGTGGTCATTGCCAGACCGCCATCGGCATTCATCGAGAAGACGCCGAGCTTGAACCTGTTCGGCCCTTTCAGCGGATGCTGCTTTCTGATCATGATTTTCCCTGCCGCGGGACGCTCGCAGCTTCATCGTCGAGCTGTTGGGGTTGGCTCAGCTGCGTGAAACGCTCCTCGGAGCCTCGCCTGGGCCGGCGGATGGCTCTCACCTTGCCGCTGTTTCCACCGCCGCAGAAGAACTGATCGCCACCATCGGACTCGAGCCCCGACACACCTGTTCCAGGCGGCATTTCAAGCTTCTCCAGAACCTTTCCCGTCTCAGGATCTATCCGCCTGACGTCGCTCTCGTCACCTTCCCAGGTGCCGTGCCAGAGTTCGCCGTCGATCCAGGTGACCCCTGTGACGATACGGTTGGAATCGATTGTACGAAGAACTGCGCCTGTCTGGGGATCGATCTGATGGATCTTGCGACCGCGATTCTGCCCCACCCAGAGGGTCCCTTCGGCCCAGGCGAGCCCGGAGTCGCCGCCGCCACCTGGCGCCGGAATCGTGGCGAGCACTTGGCCGGTCTTCGGGTCGATCTTCTGGATGCGATCTTCGGCGATCTGGAACAGGTGCTGACCGTCGAAAGCCGTTCCCGCGTGCGCGGCGACATCGATCCCGCTCACCACCTTCCCGCTCGCAGGATCCAAGGCGTTCAGTCTGTCTCCGGACGCAAACCAGACGTGCTGGCCGTCGAACGTAACCCCAGCCACCTGGTCGACACCCGCAAAGGGTCCATATTCGCGGAGGACTTCGGCTGCAGATCGCTTCATGCTTCTCCTCCAGGCTCAGATCTGTTGAATTGTCCCGACACTACTAACCCGACAATGAACCGGGGAGTAACAAGATTGTCGGGAATCCCGGTACGGGTGGGGTTATCCAACGACGCGCTCGCCCGCGACCGAACGACTGCACCTTGCCTGCTGCCGCAAGCTGCTCGAGCGATCGCTGCACGGTGCGCGAGCTGGCTCCGAGCGCAATTGCGAGCGCCGAGCTCGACCACGATTCGCCATCGGCGAGGAAGGCGAGCACCGCTGCATGCTGCTCGTCGACGGGCGGCGCCAGCACCACGACATCGCGTGGGCGGCGCGGCTTAAGCGCAAAGCCTCGCTTGGTCGCACTCACATCCGCCAGTGACCGCAGCTCTACGCGAAGCCGGCCGACTTCGACCCGCAAACGGGCGCGGTGCGATTCATCGGCGTGCTTGCCGCCGAAGGCGCGGGCGACGAGCGTGCTCCTCGGCACGTCCGCGGGCCAGGCTTCGCCCAGCGTGCGCGCAAGCGCGAACAAGACCGGGCGCGTCGCGAGCGAAACGATCATGCCGGCGTCACGCACGACATTGCGGCAGGCATCGACGACGAGCGCCCCAGACGCCAGCAGCGCTTCGACCTCCTCAAGCAGGAGCGGGCGCTCCTCACCACGGGCGATCAGGCGCGCCGCGGGCGTGTTCATCACGAGGGATGCGCCTTCAACCTCGGCCGTCAGCGCGGGAATGTCCGCCTGGCGCGCGGCGTGCTCGGCCCGCGCGAGCGCAATGCGCGCCGCCTTGGTCCGGAGGCGCCGAATCGCGAGCCCCGCAATCACCAGCTCGTGGGCGGCCTTCGACGCGGGTGGGAGCGTTGTCGGGTCGAACCCGGCGAGCCTGCTCTCGGCCTCATCAAGGCGTCCGATCAGGAGCAGGCGCCGAGCCTCGAGATTGCGCGCATGCGCGGCATTGACGTGGTCGCCGTGCTTTTCAAGCGTTGACCGCGCGGCGTCGAGTGCCTTCGCCGGCCAGCCCAGGTCGCGCGAGACGAGTGCGATCTCGGCTTCGGCGACGACGCACCTCGCGCGGGCCACGGCCTCTTTCGGACCGAAGGCGCGCGCAGCACTTTTGAGGAGAGCCTTTGCTCGAACGAGATCGCCGAGCTGCGCCATCGCGATGCCACGCAGAGCAAGCGCAGGCGCATCGTCACGCAGGGCGACCCGCTTCAATGCGCCGAGGGGATCACCCGTTGCGAGGGCGCGCGCCGCAGCGGTGATCAGCGAGTCCATCGGAATCCCGTCACACTTGTAACTCTCACTATTCGATCTCCGGTCCTAATCTATCTCAGGACCAACAGCCAGCGCGCTGTATCGAAACGCGCCGTATCGAAAACGGTGCGAACAACGAGGAAGGAGACGAACGATGCCGACACACAGAACCGGAACACGTGAGGAGTGGCTAGCAGCGCGGCTTGATCTGCTCAAGGCGGAGAAGGAGCTCACGCGCCAAAGCGATGAGGTGGCGCGGCTGCGGCAGGAATTGCCCTGGGTTCGGATCGACAAGGATTACCGATTCGAGACCGATGAAGGCAGCGCCTCACTGGCGGAACTCTTCCAAGGGCGCTCGCAGCTCCTCGTCTACCACTTCATGTTCGGGCCCGATTACACGGCGGGGTGTCCGGCCTGCTCGGCGATCGCGGACGGATTCGACGGCTTCGTCGTCCACTTGGCCAACCACGACGTCACGCTTTCGGCGGTATCGCGGGCACCGCTCGCGAAGCTGCAGGCGTACAAGCGGCGGATGGGATGGACGTTCCCCTGGGCGTCCTCACACGGCAGCGACTTCAATTTCGACTTCGACGTCTCGTTCACCGAGGAGCAGCAGCGCGAGGAAGGTATCGAATACAACTATGTCCGCGAGGCGCCTCTCGCCGAGATAGCCTCGCGCACGACTGCCGATGGCTCCTCCACGTTCGCTGCGATGAGCGGAACAGACATGGCCACGTACACGCGCGAGAGGCCGGGCATGAGCACGTTCGTGTTCGAAGACGGCGTCGTCTACCACGCCTATTCCACCTATGCGCGCGGCCTGGACGGCCTCTGGGGCATGTATCAGTGGCTCGACCGCGCGCCCCTAGGCCGTAACGAGGCGGGCGTCTGGTGGCGCCGCCACGACGAGTACGGCCAAGGATGACATCGCGATGACACTCCACTCCGATCACACCCAGAAGATGCCGCCCGCTGGCAGCGGATCTTCCCCAAGCGATGATGTCGCCGCCCGCGGCGCGGCCGACTGGCTATCCCTGGCGGCCGCGCCAACCTTCGCAATGATGGCGCTGCTGACGGCCGTCACCGGTGATGCGGGTATGATTTGCTCGGCCGCGGAAGATGCGTCGCCGCTGAGCGGAATGGTCGTGATGTACCCGCTGATGAGCGCCTTCCATTCGGCGCCTTGGTTGAAGCTGGTCGCCAGCCGACGAAGCGCGGTCCGCCGGTCGTGATCCGGCGTTCGCCGATCAACCCGCGCGACCTCGCGCGGCCCCTACGTGGCGATATTGGCCTCGCCTGCATGACGCATCATGCGGCGAAAGCTCATCGAGATATGGGCTCGCCTTATGTGCCCGACGCGCTGCGCATCCTGCGTCTCAGTTATTCCGGCGAGCGCGCCTACGAAATCTATTTCGGCGCAACTGCCGGTGAACAGCTTTGGAGCCGCCTGCTCGAAGCAGGCAGGCCGCTTGGCTTGAAACTTACGGCGTCGAGGCGCTCGGCGCGCTGCGCGTCGAAAAGGGCCATGTCGCCGGACCTGAAATCGATGGGCGCACGACGCTCGACGAGCTTGGCCTCGGCCGCATGGCGGGCAAGCGTACCGGCTTCGTCGGCGACGTGCTGCGACGGCGCCCCGCCTTCCAGGCGCCCGACCGCCAGCGCCTGTTCGGACTGGAATGCATCGAAGAGGGGAAACGCCTTCGCGGTGGTGCCATCCTGTTCCTGCCGGGCGAGAAACCTTACGGCCACGGGCGCGGCCGCGTGACCTCCGTCACCTTCAGCCCTGAACGCGGCCACTATGTCGGGCTGGCCTTGCTTGCCGGCGATGTCGGCAGCGAAGGAAGCGAGGTCGTGGCCGTCTATCCAATGAAAGCCGAAACGGTCCGTGCCCGAGTCGTCTCGCCGGTATTCCTCGATCCGCAGGGGGAGTGACTGCATGGCTAGCCCGGATTTCAGCCTGTTCCGTGGTCGATTGCCCACTCATCCAGATCGAGGGCTGGGACGGCACGCTGGCGCAATTCGAATCGAACCTTTCGGCATCACTCGGCACGAAACTTCCTGCTTCGGTCGGAGAGACGGTCCGTCACAAAGGTTTTCTCGTCATCCGCGTCGCGCCTCGCCGCTTGTGGCTGGCTCTCGACGACGGCGCGCAAGCATCTTCGCTTGCCGTCGACCCGGATCTCGGCTGTTCGGTTTCTCTCGGCGAGGGTCGCGTGCGTTTCAGAATGGCCGGGGTGGACATCGCAGGAGTGCTCTCCAGATGCATCGCCGTCGACTGGTGCGCGCGGCGGCCGCCCCGGGCCGCGCCGTGCTGACATCCTTGCACCATGTGCCCGTGCTGTTCCTGCGCACCGGGGAGACCGCCTGCGAACTCATCGTGCCGCGAAGTTTTTCGCAAAGCCTCTCGGACTGGGTTGCCGGACTGGATTGCTGACGCCGCTGGTAGGGAAAGGACCAGGGCGCGAGCGCTCGTCTCAGGCGGCGCTCCACGGTCTTGCTCCTTGGATGATCTCTTGGGCACGTACGGCAAAACGGCCGGCGAGCGGCGACTTGCTGGCGGCATCGGCCGACGCTGCGCTGCCTGCCCGAGCCCGGTCGGCGATGCCGATGAAGATCACCGCGAAACGGAACAGCGAAAACACCAGGTGGAAGCGTTGCAAGGGCGCAGTGGGTACGGCATGCGCGAAATAATGGTCGAGGAATTCGCAGTGGCTGGGGATGCCGAGGGCGGCGTGATCGAGGCCGAGGATGCCGCCATATTCGTCCGGGGTCGAATGCCAGGTCATCGAGCAAAAGCCGAGATCGGCGAGCGGATGGCCTATCGTCGACAGCTCCCAATCGAGAATGCCGATCACCTCCGGCTTGCCGGGATGGAGCAGCAGATTCCCGAGGCGGAAGTCGCCATGGGCGATTGACACGCGTCCATCATCCGCGGGCATATGCTGCGGCAGCCAGTCGGCGACCGCTTCGAGCGCCGGAATTCTGTCGCTCGGCGATTCCCTGAGCTGCCTGGTCCAGCGGCCAATCTGGCGTTCGAAATAGTTGCCGGGCCGGCCGTAGTCGCCGAGGCCGACCTCGTCGGGACGGACAGCATGCAGTTTGGCCATCGCTTCGGCCATGCCGAAATAGATGGCGTGCCGCTCCGCTGGGACAAGGCCAGGCAGCGAACAGTCGTGGAAGACGCGACCATCCAGCCGCTCCATCAGGTAGAACGGCGTGCCGAGCGGCTCGACACCGTCGTGATAGAGCACCGGACTTGGCACCGGGACATCGGTCGGTGCCAGCGCTTCAAGCACGCGGAACTCGCGATCGACGGCATGCGCCCCGCGCAGGATCGGCCCGGCCGGCTTCTTGCGCAGCACCATGCGAAGCGCACCATAGTCGACGAAATAGGTGGGGTTGGACTGTCCGCCGCCGATCCGCTCGAGCGTCATTGCGGCATTCCCGAAGCGGTTCGCGAGAAAGCCCTTCAATGCCGCAGGATCGAAATCCGCATTCAACGGCTGCGCCATCCTTTTCTCCTGAGACGCTGCCGCGCGTCCGTTATGCCTCACCTTCAACATTCCAGCGCCAGAAGCCGCTCTCTTCCTCGTTGAGGAAACGGTTCAGCACCATCTTGTGGACCTCATCGGCGCCGTCGACCAGCCGCGCCTGGCGAGCATAGCGGTAGATCCATTCGAGCACCGTGTCCTTGGAATAGCCTCGCGCGCCATTGATCTGGATCGCCACATCGGCCGCGTGATGCAGCACGTTGGCGACCTGGACCTTGGCCATCGACACTTCCTTGCGAGCAAAGCCGCCGCGGTCCAGTTCCCAAGCCGCCTTCATCACCAGGATGCGGCCGATCTCGATGCGCATGGCGAGGTCGCCGAGCTTCATCTGGACGCTTTCGCGGTCGGCGAGGCGCTGTCCGAAACTGTGGCGTTCGGCAGCGTAGGCGCGCGCGATCTCAACGCAGCGCTTGGACAATCCGAGCCAGCGCATGCAGTGGGTAAGCCGCGCCGGGCCGAGCCGCACCTGCGTCACCTTCAGGCCGCTACCTTCGCCGGCCAGCATGTCTTCGACAGGGATTTCGAGCCCATCGAATTCCAGCTCGCAATGGCCGCCATGCTCCTCCGGGCCCATGATCTCGATGCGGCGCATGATGCGCCAGCCCGGCTGGTCCTTGTGGAACAACAGGGCCGACAGACCATGGCGCGGGTCGTCCGAGGTTCGCGCGATTAGAATGAAATGACTGGCCTCCTCCGCGCCGGTGATGAACCATTTGCGACCGGTCACCACATATTTATCGCCGCGCCGCTCCGCACGCGTGATAATCATCGAAGGGTCCGAGCCGCCGCCTGGGTGCGGTTCGGTCATGGCAAAGGCCGAGCGCACCTTGCCCTCGACGATCGGCTTCAGCCATTTTTCCTTCTGCGCCGGAGTGCCGAGCGCCTCCAGAACCATCATGTTGCCATCGTCGGGCGCTGCCGAATTGAACACCACGGGTCCGAAGATCGACCGGTTCATCTCCTCGTAGCAGACCGCCATGTCCATCTTACCGAGACCGGCACCGCCGCTTTCCAGCTTGAGCTGCAGGCACCACAGGCCCGTCATCCGCGCCTTCGCGCGAAGCGTCTCCAGCAGCGGCAAGGTGATGTTTCCATGCCCGTCATAGGACATCTTGTCGGCTTCGAGCGGCAGGATCTCGCGCTCGACGAAGTCGGCAATGCGGACGCGGTAATCTTCGGCTCGGGCGGGAATGTCGAAGTTCATCGAAAACTCACAGCGATAAGAGGAGGTGGCCACGATCGACCTCTATGGACGAGATCACCGAAAAGCAGAAATCGAGCGAGCGCTCGTTTCCTTATTCGCCTCTATTCCCTTTTGCAGCCGCCGTCATCGGCGAAGCGTGGTTCCGCAACGCCTTTGATGCCAAGGCCGGTTACTGCGAACAGGCTGCCGCGCAGGACGCCATCGCCGGGGAAGCGCGGCAGCGGCGGTTTGCCATCGAGGTCACGTACAGGGTGTCGAGTTTCGGCCCGCCGAACACTCAGAACGCGACCTTGTCGCCGCCCTTCAGTGACAGGATTTCGCGTGCCTCGTCGGGCGTCGCCACTTCCATGCCAAGCCCCTCGATGATCTTGCGGGCAAGCACCACCTGTTCGGCGTTCGATTTGGCAAGCTTGCCCTTGCCGGCCCACAGACTGTCCTCCAGCCCAACCCTGATGTTGCCGCCTAGCGCTGCCGACTGCGCGGCGATGCGAAGCTGGCTGGCGCCGGCGCCGAGCACCGACCAGCGGAACTGGCCGCCGAACAGGCGATCGGCGGTGCGCTTCATATGAGCGACGTCTTCGGGATGCGTGCCGATACCGCCAAGCAGCCCGAACACCGACTGCACGAAGAACGGCGGCTTCACCAGCCCGCGATCGGCGAAGTGCGAGAGATTGTAGAGATGGGCAATGTCGTAGCACTCGAACTCGAAGCGCGTGCCGTTGTCGTAGCAGGTCGCCAATATGTATTCGATATCCTTGAAAGAATTGCGGAAGACCAGGTCGCGCGTCGCTTCCAGATGCGGCTTTTCCCAGTCGAACTTGAAGGTCTCGTATTTGTCGACGAGGTGATAGAGCCCGAAATTGATCGAGCCCATGTTGAGCGAGGCGACCTCAGGCTTGAACTCGGCGGCCGGTCGCACGCGCTCCTCGACCTTCATGTAGGGGCTGCCGCCAGTGGTGATGTTAATGGCGGCATTGGTGGCCTGCTTGATGCGCGGCAGGAAGCGCGCGAACGCCTCCGGCGTCTGGTCGGGCTTGCCGGTCTGGGGATCGCGGGCATGCAGATGCAGGATGGCCGCACCCGCCTCCGCCGCCGCGATCGCCTCGGAGGCGATCTGGTCCGGCGTAATCGGCAGATAGGGCGACATGGTCGGTGTGTGGATCGCCCCCGTCACCGCACAGGTGATGATCACCTTGCCTTTGGTCTGCTGGGCGCCGGGCTTGCGGCTTGTTTCCGTCATCTTCCAAACTCCCGATCCGATTTTTTCTTGTGCGCTGCCAGCGCCATCAGCCGGCGGTCGCGCCACACCTGCCGTTCGCCGAGTTCTTCCCGCGGCAGCCGCTTGCGGCGGTCGGCCTCGACCGTTTCGATGACCTCGCCGGCCCAGTCGACGCGGCGCAGCATTTGCGGAAAAATGTTGGAATAGATCGCCTGATAGCGCTCGACATAGTCGCGTACGCCGCCCGGCGCATTGAGGTCTATCGTTTCGAACGGACCCATGAACGACCAGCGCAGCGCCAGCCCGTCGCGAATGCCGATGTCGACATCCTCGACGCTGGCATAACCATCGGCGACGAGCCGGAATGCTTCCTCCAGCAGCGCGCCCTGCAGGCGGTTCATGATGAAGCCGTCGAGTTCGTGCGTCATCACCAGCGGCGCGTGGCCCGCATCGACGAGGAGGGCGCGGGTCCTTTCGATTGTTTCGGAAGAAGTCCATGGCGCCGGCACGACTTCCGCGGCCGGGATGAGATAGGGCGGATTGATCGGATGCACGACCACGCAGCGGTGCCGCCCTTGCAGATGGTCGGTGAATTTCGACGGCAGCAACGCCGAGGTGGAACTGGCGATCACCGCCTGCGGACCGGCCAGTGCGTCGATCAGGGAGAACACCTCGCGCTTCACGTCGAGGTTTTCCGGCGTGTTCTCCTGGATATGGACCGCATCGGCCAGCGTTTCTTCGAGCTCCGCGACGACGCCGATGCGATCAAGCACGGCATCGATTGCCTGTCCCCGCAGCAGATCGTTGGCGGCGAGGTCGCCCAGAACGCCGGCGATGTAATCATGCGCACCTTCGGTCGCGGCCGGCGACTGGTCCCACATCTGCACATCGTGGCCGGCGCGGGCGAAGCTGATCGCCCAGGCCCGTCCGATGAACCCGCTGCCGACAAGTGCTATCTTCGTCATGGTCCGTTCCTCAAAGCGTTTCGACATTGCCGTCGACGCCGAGCGACTGGCCGGAGATGTTGATCGCCGCATCGGACAGCAGGAAGGCGACCATCGCGGCGACGTCATAGGGGCTGGTCATGCGGCGCAGCGAGATGTTCTGGAGATAACGCTCCGTCATCTCCTCATTCGACACACCGAGCTGCTTGGCGCGGTCGGCGATGACCTTGTCGATGCGTGGTCCCTCGATGATGCCGGGCAGGATGGCGTTGACCCTTATGCCGTGCGGCCCGAGTTCTTTGGCGAGGCTCTGCGTGAAACCGATGACGCCGAACTTGGCCGCCGAATAGGGGGTGCGGAAAGCGTAACCATGGCGGCCGGCGGCGGACGACATCGAGACGATCGAGCCGCCGCCCGCCGCCTTGATCAGCGGCACGGCGCGCCTGGCGCAGAGGAACTGGCCGGTCAGGCAGATGTCGATGCAGCGCCGCCAGTCCGAGGGATCGATTTCGTCGACGCCGCCGGTCGACCCGGCGATGCCGGCATTGTTGATCAGCGCGTCGAGGCCGCCGAGCTTTTCGTTAACGGTCTCGAACAGCCGATCGACGTCGTCGTCGCGCGAGACATCGGCCTTGACCGCGGCGACGAGGGCGATCTTGTCCGGAGCAGCAGCAAGCGCCTCGTCGGAAACGTCGCAAATCACGATGCGCGCGCCGAGCCGCGACAGCGTGTCTGTAATGGCCAAGCCGATACCGCCGGCGCCCGCCGTCACCAGCACGCGCTGCCCCTTCAGCCCGGTCAGAAAATCGTCCGCCGATGTCGGCGCCCCTTTTCTCATCGTGTATCCCTTTCAGCAGCCGCCGTTCGCGCAGCGTCATGATAGCGCCAGAACGACCAAACCGCATAGAATTGCCCTTGTGGCATAGAGCAGCTGAAGTAGTAACGAAAGCGCAACCTCGCTGGTGGCTTAACAAGCGGAAGCAGTTCTAGCCTAGCCTCTCTACCAGCCGCCTGAGTTCGGATGGAGTTGCCAACGCCGCGGAGGACGCGAGCAACAGGTCGCGCTTCTGCACTTAAGCAAATCGTTACCCACGATCCAACAGTCCTTAACAATCCGCGCAGGAAGCTGATACGCTTCCGCCAGGATCGTGACGCGGTCCGAGATGCTGGTTCAGTCGCGGCTTGCCAGGAATTTGCCGAGCTCAAGTCTCGAGTTGAAATCAAGACCCCGGCCTACGATCCGCCCCGATGCGAGAAGCCCGCCAAGATGGCGGGCAAGACGGTGGAGGTGGAAATGCTGAGAGCTGCCCTGTTGTTCCTGACGTTATGCTTTGCCGCGACCGAAGTGAGTGCGCAGCCGGACATACGTCCCAGGCCTGGAGTTACCGATCGCCTGCTGGACAGAAGCGGGGTCTCCGCCCCGGCGGCCAAGCGACGCGCTCATGTCGCCGACCGCATCAAGAGAGCTGCGGCTGACCATCCCGTATTGCGACCGCGTTCGCGCATAAGCGACATCGTCGACGGGCGGCTCGTGTCCACGACGATCCGTTCCGGACTGGAAGCCGTGCGGCTGGCCCAAATTCAGAAGAAGAAGCGCGACATCAATTTTCTCGGCGTGATCGATTCCATGACCATCGGCGGCGTCCAGATCAGCCTCGAACGCCGCAAGGTGCGTACCGGCCGCGGGCTCCAATCGCTGCTGCTGACCCAGGCGGGCGGCCAGTATGTTTACGACGGCGATATGGTCGTCCCGCCGTTCGCCATCGGTGGAATTGGATTCCCGCTGTCCGAACAAGGCGCGGAGCTGCCTGCCAATATCACATTCGCTGCCGGCTATGCAGGCACGTTTGGCGCAGGACCGCTGTGGGACGATGCGATAATCCCGTTCGAGGTGGCCGATGACTTCTGCTGCAACGAGGATCTTGCGTCGGCCATCGCCGACTATGAGGAAAGGACGGTGTTTCGCTTCGTTCCGCGCGATGGCCATGAAACTTACATTCGTTTCATCAACAGCGAACCGATCCTGAGCAGCCGCACCGAACTGGGCAAGCAGCGGGGCGAGAACGCGGTCAGAATCCAGGGAGTTCGGTTGGACGGTACGCCGGCCGGCGGATTGATCGGCACCATACAGCACGAGATTGGCCACGAACTGGGCCTGATCCACGAGCATCTCCGCTCGGATCGCGACCTGTTCATCGGGCGCAATCCGGGTTGCGCGCCCGCTGATATCTTTCAGGGCATCTATGAGGGTTGGATCGACATGACCAACGTCGCCTTCACCGAGGACGGCGCGGAACTGCTGACGGACTACGACTTTGCTTCTCTCATGCACTACAATTTCGGTCTCGACACCGACGGGGACGGAACGGTGAATTGTTCACCTTGGGTGCGGCTGGGCGGGTGCACCGGCCCCGCCTGCATCGACAACTTTTCATCGGCCTTGCTGTCCGATCGCGACATCGAGGGCCTCCACAAGCTCTACATCGCCGTGCCCGGCTCGAACAATTTCCTCCCCGAGCCTGACCAGGTCCGCTCATTCAACGGGGACAATGTCCGCCATAGGGGAAAGCGGATAGACCGGTGCCTGCATGGCTTGCCATTTGGGCAGAACGCCTGTTCGGCCACGTCGCGGGGCCGCGTCGCCGACGAATTCTGCGAGGCCAAGGGCTTTCAGGACGGCTTCAACGTTCAGACGGAAGGCATGCTTGGCGAGCACTCCGGCTTCCATACCGTGGTTGGCTGGATGAACGTATGGGGCGGCGACGTGATCTCCTCGATCAGCTGCCAGAACCTGACCCCTCAAGAGGAGCAGGTCGTGGCCGGGACGCTCGAGGAGGAAACGTTCAGCGGATCGGAGGTGGAGGTGTCGGACCGCCGCATTGACCGTTGCATGCATGGCGACGACATAACCGGCGACCGCTGCAGCGCCGCGAATCAGGGGCGCATCGCCGATGCGTTTTGCGAGCAAGAGGGCTTCGACGAGGCCTCGGCGTTCGAAACGGATTTCGGCGGTCCCAACGCCTTCATGTCCGGTTTCTTTCCCTCCGACGACGATTTCAAGGACGTCGCCGGACTGGATCAGTTTACCGAGATCAGCTGCGTCCGGTAGCCATCGTATTTGATTTCATGAATCCAATTGTGGCCCTCCGGAGGAACCTCAACCAAAGTCGGCAACATCGGTGGAATGAAGGTAAGACGCATAATGGAACCCCAAGCCGCGAGTCAATTCCGGTCGGCAGAATAGGTTCCAGCGCAACTAAAAACCCGCTGCCTGAGGGGACGGGCAGCGGGTTATCTGGAGCCAGGGTATAGGCCCTGTTTGATCGCAAATGGGGGAGCGACCAGCCGCGCGGCGAGAGCGACCGGCGTCTGCTGGTTCGCATCTTGGAGGACCCGCGGGTGCGATCCTCAGACGGGCTGTGGGCGATCATCAAACAGGTCAATGGCGACTCGGCCGATCTGCGGCGGCTCGCCGCCCGCCGCTACCTCGCGGCAAGCGAAGGAGGCGCGTAGCTGGATCAATGCCCTGGCCAACCTGCCTGAGGGCGCCTACGCCGATCCTCTGCCGGAAGAGCGCGCGATTCTCGCCGATCCGGCGGTCAGCCGCTTGCCACCGGCCTGATCAAGCGCCAGGGCGACCGCGGCGTCGATGCCGTGCCCGACCTGTTGCGGCTGCTGCGCAAGTACTCCGTCTACGATCCGGGCAAGTATGGCTTCAGCGACCTGACCGCGGCTACCGATGCCGTGCGAAGCGGCTTTCGCCGCATTGGCCCTGCGGCCTCTTCCGCGCGGCCTGAGATCGAGCAGCTCCTGGCTTCGCCGGGTCTGAAGTACCGCTACAAGACGCTCGGCCAGGAAGAATGGGACACGCTGCTGGTCGTCCTCGGGAAGCCTGTCGAAACGCTTGCCAAGCCGGAAAACCGAAGTGGTACCGACGCGAGATACCGCGAGCGCGTCGCTCAACGGGCCGCCAAGCCTTACGATCCGCGCCGGGATTGATCGCCGAAACGGGACGAAGCATCTTCGGAGACAGGGCTACGTCCGGCGACAGGATGGATCATGGGCCCGCCCGTTCGGGTGTCGCACGGTCTGAATGTCCGGATCGCTTTTCAGTGTCGATCGATAGCTGCCATTCCGCTTTCCAAGCTCAGCCGTTCGCGTTTATGGGTTCACGGCCTAACCTGCTCGGGCACGCCAATACTCTCTCGAGTTCCAGATAAGCCGCCATGGATTTGCATGGATCTCCACGACCAAGCCATAACGCGCGGCTAGCTCGCATAGCCCCTAAGGGCGTCCTGGCGGCTGCTCCTGCGGAAACTTGCTTTCGTCTATGATTGCCACGGCCTGCTCGATGCTGTCTCTCACCTCGAAACCGATCCAGTGTCCGTCCATCAGATGCGTTTGCCTGGCACAGGCGAGAAAATAGCTCCCGGCCCGCTGCGCAACAAAGTTGAGCTGCCTCCTCTCATTGATTTTAATTCCCTCTGGCGGATCGGTGTACGCCCCCCAGATCGCATCGTCGGCCGTCAACTTCACCGGCATCTCTGACTGAGCGTAGACCCTGGTCACCATCAGGCTGTGCGGGAAAGACGAGGAGCCATTGATGAACTCTATCTCTACCGACCATTCTGCTGGCACGACGATGGTGAGATTGCCGCCCCAGTAACCGTTGAAGTCAATAATGTCGGTCCGGATGTTGTCCCTGCGGTATCGCTCGACTTGGTTCCAATCGGCAACAATCTCTATGGCCACTGTCTTGGCTGCAGGATCGTTCTTGATCCAGCTCGGGACGAAAGGCTCCCCAGCCAGCGCAATTCCAGGCAGTAATGCCAAGGCGACGGCGAGAAGGGCAAGGTGAGCAAAGCGCGCCATCGCAATCAGAGGCTCCTCCCGAGCGGCGCGGTCGAGCGCAAGCGACCGCCAATCGAGGTCGACCTGGCTTGTTCCCTAAGGAAGAGAATACCCTCGAAATAGCATCCGCACCAGCAAACCCCAGAGTGCGCTATGGTCAGCAGTCAGGAACAACGCCATTGCTGCGATGTCTCGGGTTGGATGCGTGTTGTAGTTGCCTGCAGTGCGTCAATGCGAGCGCGATGGGCGATTCCGAAATATGACGTTCTGCTTCAGCTATCGCGAAGGGTCTGTTGCGCAATTCGCCACGCCTGCTCCACATGCCGCCGGGCCGCGGCTTCGGCATCGTCGCCGTTGCGCGACTTGATCGCGTTCATAATGTCGGTCATTTCGGCGATTGCGGCATCGCGACGATTCACCGAAGCGATGGTCATGGAACGCAGTTGGTTGATGCGGACGTTCAAACCCTGGACGATCTCCCAGGCGATGCGCTTGTCGGCGGCATCGAAAAGCACTTCATAGAATTTTGTCGTCGCCCGCATCACCTCGATCGGATCGGCTGAGGCCCACGCCGTGAGCAGCACATCCAACGCGCGCTCAAGCGCGGCGATCTGGTCCTGCGTCGCCGTCAGTGCGCAGGCGCGCGCCGCGATGCCCTCCATCAGAGCGCGCAGCTCATAAATCTCGTCGGTGCGGCTGAGATCTGGCTTGGCCACGGCAGGTCCGTGGCCAGGTATCATCTGGACAAGCCCCTCAGTCTCCAACTGCCGCAGGACTTCGCGCACCACCGAGCGACTGACGCCGAGCTGGTCGCAAAGCGGCCGTTCGACCAACCTTTCGCCGGGCTGGAAGTGAAACCCCATTATCGCGTCGCGCATGCGCTCCAGCGCCAGCGTTCTCAGCGTCTTGGCGGATCGTTCGATCCTCAGTGTGTCGTCGGCCAATTCATCACCTCCCACCATTCGCAAACAAACAGATTCTATGATCCGTTGACAAGTGATTTGGTCTTCGATAGTATGGTATACCATAAGACGATATAGGCGAAAGGAAAATTTTCCGGATGCCTCAGCCCGTTCGATCACCGAGGATTTGATGAAGCCGGCCATCCGAAAGATCGTCACCTATGTCGAGAACACGCTTATTGAAGGGGGCAAGGTGGCCGCCCGGCCGCTGCGCCTGATCGGCGTCGCGGCAGTGCTCGACAATCCGTGGGCCGGTCGCGGTTTTACCGAGGACCTTTCTCCCGAGATCCGCGCCTATGCGCCGGTTCTGGGGAAGGTGCTGACCCATGAAATCCTCGCAGTCGCGGGATCCGGCGAAGCGATCGAAGGCTACGGCAAGGCCGCGATCTGCGGCACATCGGGCGAGATCGAGCATGCCTCGGCGCTCATCCATACTCTGCATTTCGGCAACCACTATCGACGTGCCGTCGGCGCCAAGACCTATCTTGCCTTCACCAATCTGCGTGGCGGGCCGAACACGCCGATCATGATCCCGCTGATGGACAAGAACGATGAAGGCCGACGCTCGCACTACCTGACGGTGCATTTCCAGATCGGCGACGCGCCGGCGCCAGACGAGCTGGTGGTGGCGCTTGGCGCCTCGATCGGCGGACGACCGCATCATCGCATCGGCGACCGCTACCAGGATCTCAAGGAGGTCGGCGACCTGCATGGCTGAGCTGACGGACCGTGGCTGGCATTGCGGAACGGCGCCTGACGGCACCGGCTTCATCCGAGCCGGATCCGGCGCGCCGGTCCTCCTCATCCACGGCGTCGGCATGAACGCGGCGATCTGGGCACCCCAGATCGAGCTGATGAAGGACAGATGGGATGTGATCGCGATCGACATGCTAGGGCATGGCCAGTCCCCGCTGCCGCCCAAGGACGCCAGCCTTGCCGACTATGCCGGACAGGCAATCCGGCTTCTTGATCACCTTGGCCTGGATGCCGTGTCGATCGTTGGCCATTCAATGGGCGCGCTGGTCGGGCAGGAAATCGCTCTCGATGCACCCGAACGGGTCCGCAGCCTGGTGTCGCTCAACGCAGTCTTTCGCCGCCCGGCGGACCTTGCGCAGGCAGTGCGCCAGCGCGCCGCCGAACTGAATGGCGCGGAAAACCTGTCAGGGATGGACGCAACGATCGCGCGCTGGTTCGGCAACCCCGTCCCCGACAGCCTGGCCGAGGCTGCAAGGACGACGCGCGCGGCACTGCAGAGCGTCAACCCGGACGGCTATGCGCGCACATATCGACTTTTCGCTCATGCCGATGCGGCGCATGGCGATCGTCTTTCCGGTCTAGCGGTGCCGGCCCTGTTCATGACCGGCTCGCAGGACAGGAATTCGTCACCTGCGATGTCGGCGGCGATGGCCCGCCTCGCGCCGCGCGGTCGCTGCGTCGTTCTGGAGGGCGAACGACACATGATGGCCGTAGCCTCGCCTGACATGGTCACACGGCGCATTGTCGACTTTCTCGAGAGCAACGACGGCGCAAGCACATCGGCGCGACCGGCGATGGACACCGCCTTCGACGCGGGCGAATTCAGGCGGGCGCTCGGTTCCTTCCTGACCGGCGTTACCATCGTCACCGCCATCGGGCCGGAAGGAGAACCTCGAGGCTTCACTGCCAATTCGTTTACATCCGTTTCGCTCGATCCGCCGCTTGTTCTGGTCTGCATCGCCAAGAAAGCGCTGGGTCATCCGGTGTTTTCGACCTCGAAGTGCTTTGCCGTCAACGTGCTCTCGGAGGAACAGCGAGCCGCGTCCGGCGTCTTCGCTTCGAAAGCGCAGGACAAGTTCTCGGCTGTCGAGTGGCGCTTCGGCCCGACCGGCAGCCCGCTGCTCGCTGGATCGGTGGCTACGTTTGACTGTGACATGGAGCAGTTGGTCGACGCCGGCGACCATTCGATCCTCATCGGCCGCGTTCGCGAATTCTCCCACAATTCATCGCAGCCGCTCGGCTATTGCCGTGGCGCCTATGTCTCGCCCGGTCTCAGCCAGGAAGCGCTGGCGGCCGCACCACCCGACATGGAGGTCGGCGCGATCCTCGAAGATGAAGGCCGCGTGCTGTTCTTCGAAACCGCCGACGGCTTTTTCGAACTGCCGGCGGGCCGAGGACTTGGAACCCCCAGCGACACGCGAAGCCTTAGGGGATGCCTCGCTGCGAAAGCCATCGAGGCGCATCTCGGATTCCTGTTTGCGGTCTGGGACGACGCCGCAAACCCATCGCGAACGCATGTCTACTACCGCGGCACGGTGGACGCGCCCCACTCCAGCGATCGCCAGGTCCGGCTCGTCGACATCGACAGGATTGCCGGACTGAACATCGCCGACGCTGCTGTGCGCTCGATGCTCGCCCGCTACGTTCGCGAATGTCGGGAGGACGCGTTTGGAGTCTATGTCGGCAACGAGGTCGAAGGTGAAGTCCGTCCGCTCGCCAAGCCGGTGTCCATGAACACTTCCAATCCGGGTGAACAGATATGAAGTTCTCGCTCTTCGTCCATATGGAACGCTCGGACCCGGCAAAGCCGCATGCCGAGCTCATCGACGAGCTTGAGGAACTGGTCCTGGTGGCCGAGGCGGCTGGCTTCGAGACGGCCTGGATCGGCGAGCACCACGGCATGGAGTTCACCATCTCGCCAAACCCGTTCATCAACATCGCCTATCTCGGCGCCAGGACGAAGCGTATCCGGCTTGGCACAGGAACGGTCATCGCGCCGTTCTGGCATCCGATCAAGCTCGCCGGCGAGGCAGCCATGACCGATGTCGTCACCGCTGGCCGGCTCGACATCGGCATCGCCCGCGGCGCCTACAGCTACGAATACCAGCGCCTGTTCCCGGGGCTCGATGCCTGGGGCGCGGGCCAGCGCATGCGCGAGATCATCCCCGCTATCAAGGGCCTCTGGGAGGGCGACTTCGAGATGTCCGGGGAGTTCTGGTCTTTTCCCTCGACCACCTCGTCGCCCAAGCCGGTGCAAAAACCGCACCCGCCGATCTGGGTGGCGGCGCGCGATCCGAACTCGCACGACTTCGCCGTGTCCAACGGCTGCAACGTCCAGGTGACGCCGCTCGCCTCGGGCGATGATGAAGTCACCAGCCTGATGGAGCGCTTCAACGCGGCGTGCGCGGCGCATCCCGACATGGCCCGCCCCGAGATCATGCTGCTGATGCACACATTCGTTGCCGAAGACGCCGCCGATGCCGAGCAGCTGACGAAGGACCTGTCGCTGTTCTACTGTCAGTTCGGCGCGTGGTTCCAGAACAAGAAGCCTGTTCGCCAAGGCATATTGGAAGCGCTCACCGACGACGAGATCGCAGCCATGCCGCAATATGCGCCGGACAAAATCCGGCAGAACCTGGTCATCGGCGAGGCCGAAGAGGTGATCGCCCGGCTGAAGGCGTATGAGGCGCTCGGCTATGACCAATATTCGATCTGGATCGACAGCGGCCTGCCACACGAGCGCAAGAAGAAGTCGCTGCAGCTGTTTGTCGACAAGGTGATGCCGGCGTTCCGGCATGGGAGGCCGCAATGACCCTTGTAGCCTTCAGCAACTTCATAGATGGGGCGTTCGATACCCCGAAAACCACCTTCGAAAGCATCGATCCATCCACCGGAGCGCCCTGGGCGACGATGCCCGCCGCAACCGAAGCCGACGTCGACCGCGCCGTCGAGGCGGCGCACCGGACGCTGCACTCCTCCGCGTGGGCATCGCTGACGGCGACGGCCCGCGGCAAGCTGCTGGTGCGCCTCGGCGACCTGGTCGTCGCCAATGCCGGCCGCCTGGCCGAACTGGAAACGCGCGACACCGGCAAGATCATCCGCGAGACCCGCGCCCAGATCGCCTATGTCGGCGACTATTACCGCTACTATGGCGGGCTTGCCGACAAGCATGAAGGCTCGCATCTGCCTATCGACAAGGCCGATATGGACGTCACCATCCGGCGCGAGCCGATCGGCGTCGTCGCTGCCGTCGTGCCGTGGAACTCGCAGCTCTTCCTTTCGGCGGTCAAGCTCGGCCCGGCACTGGCCGCCGGCTGCACGGTCGTCCTGAAAGCCTCGGAGGACGGTCCAGCGCCGCTGCTCGCCTTCGCCGAACTCGTTCATGAGGCCGGATTTCCCGCCGGAAGCGTCAACATACTGACCGGGTTCGGGCACGATTGCGGCCGGCGCCTGACAAGTCATCCGCTGGTTTCACGCGTCGCCTTCACCGGCGGACCTTCGACAGCTCGCGCTATCGTCCGCAACACGGCGGAAAATCTCGCCTACACAACGCTGGAGCTGGGCGGGAAAAGCCCGGTTGTCGTTTTCGCCGACGCAGACCTGGACAGCGCGGCAAACGCGGTCGTGGCCGGGATTTTCGCGGCGTCTGGACAAAGCTGTGTCGCCGGCTCGCGGCTGCTAGTCGAGCGTTCGATAAAAGGCGAGTTCCTGGACAGGCTGAAGCACAAGGCCGAGGCCATCAAAATTGGTGATCCGCAGGATCCGGCTACCGAAATGGGACCGCTGGCAACGCCACGCCAGCGGGAATGGGTCGAGAAGATCGTTGCCGAGAGCCTCGCCAAGGGCGGGACGCTGGTCACCGGCGGAAAAAGGCCCGACGATCATTCGCGCGGCTTCTACTACGCACCGACCATCATCGACGCCGAGGATCCAGCGCTGCCCTGCGTGCGGGAAGAATTGTTCGGTCCGGTGCTCAGCGTTCTCGCCTTCGACACGGAAGCCGAAGCATTGGCGCTTGCCAACGATACGCCGTTCGGCCTCGCCTCGGGCGTGTTCACCACCAATCTCGCCAAGGCGCACCGCATGGCGCGCGACATCCATGCCGGCGTCGTCTGGGTCAACACATACCGTGCCGTTTCGCCGCTCGTGCCGTTCGGCGGCTATGGTCAGTCAGGGCTCGGCCGTGAGGGCGGACTTGACGCCATCCGCGATTACACGCGCTCGAAATCCGTCTGGATACGGATATCCGACGAGCCGATCCCGGACCCGTTCGTCATGCGATGAGGGCAGCGCCAATCGCGCAATTTCATAAAAAACAAGAAACCAAGCAACCAACAGAGGAGAATGACATGAAACTGATTTTGACCGGCATCCTGGCCGGACTCTTGGCAGCCACTGCCGCGCATGCCGATGAAATGGTGTTCACCAGTTGGGGCGGGACCACCCAGGAGGCGCAGACCAAATCCTGGGCTGCTCCGTTCGAAGCGAGTTCCGGCATCAAGGTCCTGCAGGACGGCCCGACGGACTACGGCAAGCTGAAGGCCATGGTGGAAGGCGGCAGCGTCGCCTGGGACGTCGTCGATGTCGAAATGGATTTCGCCATCAAGGCGGCCAAGGACGGCCTGCTCGAGCCGATCGATTTCAGCGTCGTGCCGAAGGCCGATCTCGATCCTCGCTTCACCACGGACCATGCGGTCGGCAGCTTCTACTACTCCTTCGTTCTTGCCTGGAACAAAGGGGCGGTGTCGGGCGAACCGGCGGGCTGGGCCGACATGTTCGACCTGACGAAATTTCCCGGCAAGCGCACGTTCTATAAATGGTCGGCGCCGGGCGTCATCGAAATCGCACTGCTGGCGGACGGCGTGCCGGCAGACAAACTCTATCCGCTCGACCTCGACCGGGCGTTCAAGAAACTCGACACGATCAAGTCGGAAATCGTCTGGTGGGACAGCGGCGCGCAGTCGCAGCAGCTGATCGCCTCCGGTGAGGCGGCCTTCGGGCAGCTCTGGAACGGACGAGTCTTCGCCCTCGAGCAGGAAGGCGCCGATGTCGGCGTATCCTGGAATCAGAACATGACCGCCGCCGACGTGCTCGTCATTCCCAAGGGTTCGAAGAACAAGGCGAGCGCCATGAAATTCCTGGCCGCTGCGACAAGCCCGAAAAGCCAGGCCATGTTTGCTGAAGCAAGCGGCTACGCACCCATCAACACGGCAGCCAAGGCCGAAATGCCGGCCGATGTCGTCAAGTCGTTGCCGGACGCCTATGTCGACGGGCAGATCAACCTCGACATGAACTACTGGGCTGAAAACCGCGATAAGATCGCGGAGCGCTGGTACGCCTGGCAGGCCAAATAGAAGCCGACCTCACCCATGAACCGGCGGGACTCTGCGAGGCGTCCCGCCCGTGCTGCCGGGATCATCGCCATGTCGGGCAATCTGCTTTATCGACAGCCAATCCTCCGAAGGCCAGATGGCATCGGCGCTGCCCTGCCGGCGCTAACTCTTGTCGCCCTGTTCTTCGTGGTGCCGGTCGTTGCACTGCTGTTGCGCAGCGTGACCGAACCGGTGCCGGGCCTGCACAACTACGCCACCCTGTTTGGCGACGGCACCTATGCGCGGGTCTTCTTCAACACCTTTCTGGTCGCCACCGTCGTCACCGCCGTGACCGTCATCGTGGCGTTTCCGGTCGCTTGGATGCTGGCGATCATGCCGCCTGCCCTCGGCTCGATCGTCTTCGGCATCATCATCCTGTCGATGTGGACCAATCTGCTCACCCGCACCTATGCCTGGATGGTGCTGCTTCAACGCACCGGCGTCATCAACCGGACGCTGATGGATATCGGCCTGATCAGCCAGCCGCTGCCGCTGATCAACAACCTGACCGGCGTCACCATCGGCATGGTCTACATCATGCTGCCCTTCATGATACTGCCACTGGTCGGAACCCTGCGCGCCATCGATCCGATGACGCTGCGCGCCGCCGCCCTGTGCGGCGCGAGCCCCTTCGACGCCTTCCGCCGCATCCTGCTGCCATTATCGCTTCCCGGAATCGCTGCAGGCGGCCTGATGGTTTTCGTCATGTCGCTCGGCTATTTCGTGACGCCGACGCTGCTCGGCGGCACCTCCAACATGATGCTCGCCGCAATGATCGCCCAGATGATCCAGTCCTTGCTCAACTGGGGGCTCGGAAGCGCGGCGGCTTTCATCCTGCTTGTGGTCACCATGGCGCTCTACGCGCTGCAGTTGCGCCTCGTCGGCGCCAAGCGCATGACAGGAGGCATCTGAGATGCTGCTCGACTATGACCGGCTCGGCTGGCTGCGTGCAGCACTTCTGGGTTTCACCGGCCTGGTCGCGGCGTTTCTGCTGCTGCCGGTGGTTTTCATCGTGCTTTTGTCGTTCGGGTCGTCGCGGTGGCTGGCTTTTCCGCCACCAAGCTGGACGCTGAAATGGTATGAGGAGCTCTTCGCCGATCCGGCCTGGCTCGAAGCGGCGCTGACCAGCGCGCGCATTGCCGCCATGGCCGCGATTCTTGCCGTCGTCATCGGGCTCCTGGCTTCTTTCGCCCTGGTCAGGGGACAGTTTCGCGGGCGCGACGTGCTTCGCGGCCTGCTGCTGACGCCAATGGTGCTGCCGGTCGTCGTCTTCGCCATCGCCATCTATGCATTCTTCCTGCGGATCGGGCTCGGCGGCACCACGGCAGGCTTCGTGATCGCCCACACGGTCCTGGCACTGCCCTTCGCCATCATCCCGATCACTGCGGCTCTCGAAGGTTTCGACAAATCCATCGAGGATGCGGCGATCGTCTGCGGCGCAAGCCCATTCGAGGCAAAACTCCGGGTCACCTTGCCGGCGATCAAGATCGGGATTTTTTCGGCGGCGATCTTTGCCTTCCTCGCCTCGTGGGACGAGGTGGTGGTCGCGATCTTCATGGCCAGCCCCACCTTGCAGACCTTGCCGGTCAAGGTCTGGGGCAGCCTGCGCCAGGATCTGAGCCCGGTCATCGCCGCGGCGTCCAGCCTTCTCGTTCTCCTGACGTTGAGCCTGATGATCGTAACCGCACTCATTCGGCGGAAATTGTCGAAATGATCGAACCGTTCCTCTCCATTCGCGACCTGCGCAAGGCGTTCGGCAGCTTCGTCGCCGTGCACGATGTCACCATCGACATACCCAAGGGCGAGTTCCTGACCTTTCTCGGCCCTTCCGGTTCTGGCAAATCGACGACGCTTTATGCGATCGCCGGCTTTCAGCACCCGACATCCGGCGACGTTCTTCTCGAAGGCAGGTCGCTGCTGTCGGTGCCGTCGCACAAGCGCAATATCGGCATGGTGTTCCAGCGCTACACGCTGTTCCAGCATCTCACCGTCGCCGAAAACGTTGCCTTTCCGTTGCGCGTGCGCCGCCGTCCGGACGCAGAGGTGAACCGAAAAGTCGCCGAGATGCTGTCGCTGGTACGGCTCGAGAGTTTCGGCGGCCGATATCCCGGCGCGCTTTCCGGCGGACAGCAGCAGCGCGTGGCGCTTGCCAGGGCGCTGGCCTACGATCCGCCGATCCTCCTGATGGACGAGCCGCTTTCGGCGCTCGACAAGAAGCTGCGCGAGGAGATCCAGGCCGAGATACGGCGCATCCACCGCGAAACCGGCGTAACGATCCTTTACGTCACCCACGATCAGGACGAGGCGCTGCATCTTTCGGATCGCATCGCGCTGTTTCGGGACGGGCGCATCGAGCAGATCGGCACCGGTGAGGACCTTTATCTGAGACCTGCGAGCGAATTTGTAGCCAGCTTCATCGGAAATTCCAATTTCCTGCCGGCCGAGCATCTTGAAACCGTCAACGGCTCCGCCACGATCCGCCTGGCCGATGGCTCGGTCGTCTCGGGCGTCAGGATCGATCGGGACTTCAGCCAAGGCCAGAAGACCAGGCTGATGGTGCGGCCGGAAGCGTTTCGACTGAGACCCGGCCCGGCCACTGCCGGGCTTGCGGTCGAGTTCATCGACACCGCCTTCTTCGGCGAGCGGCGGCGCGTCATCGCGCGCACGGCCGCCGGCCAGGAGATCGACGTCAGGCCGACATCCGACATGACGGAAGCGCATGAGGGCAGCGCCCCAAGCAGTCGACAGATCTTTTTCGATCCCGCCGCCGCATTTCTGTTTCCAGCCTGACAGAGGCGCTGGCGGTCTGAACGACGTCCCAGGCAGCCGGCGGCTCGATGGTGACGCCGTATTTGGCGGCATGCCAGCGACGGTCGCGGCGTCCAATTCCCCAAACATCTGATCAAGGCCGCAACTCGGCGCGCAAAGGACGAGCACGCGGGCCGGCTTGCCGACATTGGCCGGGACCGTGTGCGTCTTGACTTCAAAATGGAAATTGGGCGGGTTGAAATTTCCTCGGCTTTGTCCACTTTCGGTATCAATTGCCCGACTGGTGCGATCTCCGGCGAAACCAGCGTGATCGAATTGACGAGAAAAATATGGTCAAGGGTGCTGGAGATAACGTCGAAGAGCGTGGCGGCCTGAAGCGCAATTTGGGATGTTGCGCACCCGAGGGTACGTCGGTTGCAAGTTGAGTTTTTGGCCGCAAAAGCATCGCCTATGCGCCGCCAGACCGGTTCCTGATCGCCATACCTGGAGCATCTAATGCCGACCCGCCCCTATGCCATCCTTGAAGCGCCGTCCTCGCTGGGTCTGGCGACCGACGGCGTGGAAGCCTTGCCCGGTCGGCTGCTGGAACTGGGCCTCGCCGCGCGCATCCATGCGCGCCGCGCCGGGCGGCTGGCGGTCCCGCCGAAGGACCCGAAGCCCGACCCTGCCACCCTGACGCTGAATGCCAACGCGATCGCGGCGTGGTCGCCCAAGCTCGCCGACGCCGTCGAGGAGGTGCTGGGTGCGGGCGAATTCCCGGTGGTGCTGGGCGGCGACTGTACGATCTTGCTGGGTCCGATGCTCGCGCTGCGCCGGCGCGGTCGCTACGGCCTGTGCTTTATCGACGGCCACGCCGACTTCTTCCAGCCCGAGGCCGAGCCCAATGGCGAAGGCGCGTCCATGGACCTGGCCTTCGTCACCGGCTACGGGCCGGCGCTGCTGACCGACCTGGAGGGTCGCCGTCCGTTGGTGCGCTCCGCGGACGCTGTTGCCTTCGCGTTTCGCGACCATGAGGACCAGGCCGAGTTCGGCAGCCAGCCTTTGCCGGCGGAGCTCATGGCCTACGATCTCCACGCCATCCGCCGCCTGGGCGTCGAAGCCGCCGCCCGTGCGGCCGTTGGCCACCTGACGCGGGCGGAACTCGACGGCTTCTTCATTCATCTAGACGCCGATTGTCTCGACGATGCGATCATGCCGGCGGTCGATTTCCGCGTACCGGGCGGGCTGTCTTGGGACGAACTTTCGGCGGCGCTCCGGATCATCCTGGCGAGCGGAAAGGCGGTTGGGCTCGAGGTCACCATCTACAATCCGCGCCTTGACGAGGACGGCAGCGCCGGCCGTCGCCTTGCTGATGTCCTGGCGGTGGCCCTCGGCACAGCCGCGCCCGCTTAAGCGGACGGGACGCCCGCCTGCTATCTGGACCGGCCTTTTTCCCTGTCGATGAAATCAAGGATCAGGTGAGCTGCCGCTTCCGCGCGGGTTTCGAGCAGGAGATGACCGGCGTCGAGGATATGGGCGTCCATACGGGGAAGCGCCTCGATCCAACTCATGGTTTCGGCGAGTTCGAAGAAGGGATCATGGCGACCCCACACCATCAGTGCAGGCGGCTGGTAGGTTCGCAGATAGCCCTCGATCTCCGGGAAGCCGCGCACATAATTTCCATAGTCCGCCACGAGAGCACGTTGTGCCTCGAGCCGTCCCGGCAGGCTCATCACGCGCCAGTCCTCATCCCAGTTTTCGGCAGCGATGGACTTTGCGATATCGTCGGGCAGGCCCCCGACATACTGATACCGCATCCCTTCCCAGGTCAGATGAGCGGTGGCGGCGGCCTCATTCTCCGCGGTGGGGTTCGACCAATAGGCGATGGTGTCTGCCCATTGGCGGCCGAATCCACTGGTATGAGCGTTGGCATTCTGGATAATCAGACCCGTCACCAGCGCGGGCGCATGCATCGCGACATGAAAGCCGACTGGCGCGCCGAAATCGTGAAGGTAGATGAAGCGAGGACCGACGGAGAAGTGGTCGAGGACTTCGAGGATTGCGTTCCCCATTGCTTCGAAGGATGTCGAGGCGAGGACATCGGACTCCCCGAACCCCGGAAGATCGGGAGCGATGACGAACAGGTCGTCGAGGAGCATCGGGGCCAGGCGCCGGAACGTGCGCGCTGAGCTGGGAAAGCCGTGCAGCAGCAATAGAGCGGGACTGGAGGGATCCCCCCCGACATCCACCGCGAGACAGCTTCCGCCCATGACACGAAGATAGTGCCGGATCATCGCAGGCCTCCTTCTCTCATCGAGCCATTGCTCGTTTCGCCCGCCCTTCTCCCGGATTTATTCTAAATCTATGGGTTACGTCGCGCCATAGCGTGCTTGCGGAGGACGCCCGGACGGGCAAAATCACTCGATTGCTTAGGCCGATAATGGACTGTTTTTGAGGGACAATTTATTTTCCTCAAACACAGGCACCGTCGGACATACCGTCAAAAATTTAGCTTTGACTTGATTGACGAAAATTTCGGCTGTTCGCGTCGCGGCATATAGACCTGCATCGAGCCAAAACCCCCCGATGCCGGCATTTGAGGGTCGACGACGCCTTGCATGAAGGCGCAGGCGATCGCGGCATCGTTGCCGCCGCGTTGGAGCACCAGCGCACCGGCCGCCTCCGGCTGCGGCGCAACGATCATTGCATTCATCTTGATGCGTTCCGTCGTTCCTTGAGCACCTGGGCCAGGAAATCCTTGACTGGATCGAGAACCGCGTCGCGTTCGTGGGCTACCCCGGGCAGCAGATCAAAGCGCACGCGCACACCTGCTTCCTCGAACGATCGACACAACGTCCTGAGGCGTTCCGGCCGCGTCCGCCCGGCATCGTTGGCGCCCGGCATCCAATAGGTGCTGCCCTGGCCGTGCGTGATTTCCCAGGTTTCCAGATCGGCATCGCCAACGATCATCTGGACAGGGACTCTTGCCAGCGCGGCGGCGTCGAAGGTGATGCCGAACTTCTCGGGCAGGTCGCGAATGCCCACCCACCAGTCCCGCGCGGGATCGAGCAAGGTTACCGAGCCCGGCGCACCGATCGAAGCCGCCCATAGTCTGTCGGGATGAAGGATGGCGAAGCGATGGGTGAAGTGCCCGCCGCCGGAAAATCCGAACATGGCGAAGCGGGTCCAGTCCTGACGATATTTTGCAACGACTTCCTCGACTATGGCGAGCAGCACCTGATCGTAGCGGATGTCGCCCTCCATCATGTATTTATATCCGCTGCGGGCGTCGTCGCCGAGAACGCCAATTGGGAACAGCGGGCACAAGATAGCGCAGTCGTTCCAGCGTCCGAACTCGGCGAACGCGTCGCGGAAGCCCAGGAACGAGGTGCGGCCAGTACCGTGGATGGCGACCAGCAGATCGACTTTGGCGCCTTCCCCCACCGCAGGCGGCACATACAGACAATAATGGAAGCGTGGGTCTGATTTCGAAGCAAAGATGGCGGTCGCGCCAAGATCGTATGTAGCGCGGCCGCGATCCGCGACGGATCCCGTGGCGATGCTCGTCAAGTCTACAACTCCTCAGACAGTCTTGGCATTCATGTCTAGCGTATACTGGTCGGCCCGCGTCGTGAACTGGAGGGTCCTTTCGGGCAGCCAGTGGGCGACATCGTAGCCCGGGCTTATCGTATTTCCGCCCCCCTTGGCTTCTCGCCGGCCAATGAGATAGCGAGTTGAACCGGTGCCTAACGTCACACGATTTCCCCGGTGGAGTGTGACGAGGGGTGCATCTCCGGAATGGTGAAAACCGGCACCTCGCCCTTGAAACCTTGAAGCTCAAAGGCACCCGCCTGGACGACCGGCATCGGCGCTCCTGCCGCAAAGCCGGGACCAAGCACCAGGGGGATGCGCAGCTTCTTGGTCGTCGATTCGAGCCGTGCCGTACGGTTCACCGGCGAGCCGATCGCCGTGTAGTCGAAACGCCGTTCCGACCCGAAATTGCCTACCGAGCAGATGCCCGTCTCGATGGCGACGCCGATTGCGATCGAGGGGTGGCCTTCCGCGGTGAAGGCGGCGTCTTCGCGCTTCACCCGCTCGATCAGGGCAAGCCCCGCTTCGAGCGCGCGCTCGCGATGATCCGGCTGATCAAGCGGCGCGTTCCAGAAGGCCAGCACCGCGTCGCCCATGAACTTGTCGATCGTCCCGTCGCGCTTGAGGATCTCATCGGTCGCAATGCCGAGGAAGTGGTTGACCACCTTTGCGATTTCTTGGGTATCGAGTTGTTCGCTCATCGTCGTGAAGCCGCGTATGTCGCTGAGCAGGATTGTGATCTCGCGCTTTTCGCCGGACAGGATCGCTTCGGTGTCCGAGCTTGCGAGGCGCTGCACCACGGAAGGCGACAGATACTGGGAGAACTGCCGTGCCAGGGTGGACCGGCGCTGCTCGCTGCGCCTGTAGAGGACATAGCCTTCGAAGCCGGCTATCAGGACCGTCGCAAGCGCCGGCTGCAGCGGGTCATAGAGTGCACCCTGTATGCTGTATTCGAGAGAGCCGAACACGAACGGCGTGACCGCCAGCAGCCCCAGAGCGAGGGCGCCAAGCACGACACGTTCGGCGAGCACTCCGGAAAGCCCGATGAAAACGATGGCACTGAGGACAAACCAGAGGCGCTCGAGCATACGCGCGTGCGTTGGTTCTGTAAGATAGCGCCCGGCGAGCATCTGGCCGATTGCATCGGCGTGGATGTCTGCGCCTGGTCGCGCTGGACGCGTCGGCGTGGGCAGGTATTGCGTCAGCCCCACGGCCGACAGATCGACAATGGCGATGGCATTCCGCAGCCGCGGATCGCTGTCGCCCGAAAGGATAGTGCTGGCAGATAGACGTGGCGTATCCGTGGCGGTTTCCCAAAGCCGGATGCTCCCCTCCGGCTCGAGCGGCACAATGGCGCCGGCCATCCTGAGTGCATTAAACCCGGCGGCATTCATCCGGGCTATGTAGCCGTCCTGCCCGGCATAAAGGCGCAGGAGCTCGAGCGCAAAGGACGGCCAGAGCTGCACGCCTTGAGCGGTGTTGCGAAGCCACAGCAGCGGCACATGGCGCAGTACGCCGTCTGGATCGGGCAATGTTCGAATGACGCCGAGGCCCGCGGCGGCGTTCGAGAATTCGGCAAGCGAGCCGGTCAGGCCGGTGAAGCCGGGAAGTGTGTCGGGTACTTGCCCGACGATCGACCAGCCGGCTTTGGGCTCTGCTTCTGAAACCGTCGCCTCGTTGCCTAGGCTGACGGCAAGCGCCGTTCGGTTTTTCGCCAGTGCCGTTGCCAGGCGTTTGTCTCCGGCGATGCCCTCAGGCGAGGTGTCGGCCTCGGGCAGCACCAGCGCAAGCCCGATCACCGCGGCGCCGGATTTGGCGATGCCATCGACCAGATCGGCCAAGAGGCCACGGTTCCAAGGCCATCGCCCATGTGCCTTGAGGGTGGCATCGTCTATCGAGACGATCACGACGGGATTGCTAGTTGCCTGGCGCGGGGCGAGAAACTGGTAGAAGTCGTACGTACGTTCGCGGAGGCGCGACAGCGGCCCGTCGAAAGCCAAATGGCAAGCGACCAGCAATAGCACGACCGCAAGGCCGGATATTTTGCGCCTGGCAGCTTGCCGCCAATCGAACAAGGGGCTCATACCGGTCGGGCGGGTCTACCTACAGTCTGGATAGCAGCAACCCTCACCCTCACACCCACCGTTATCCACGCCGCCGCCCACAGGTGGCGTTAGGCTGTCGGGGAACTCCATGACCACTCCTGGCAATGCGCCGTCGGTGGAGTCGCAGATTTTGAGCGAGCCGCCGAGTGCCGACGCACAAATCGCGCTTACGTCCAATCCCGGACCCGGTGCCCCTGGCAGGCCCGTGCCGGCTATCCGGTCGATGCTGTCCAATATCGGGAAGGTGTCGATTCCCCCGTAGCCGGTCAGCAGCTTGCCATTTTCTGACGTGCAGGCGAAGCCCGGGTTTGTGATGACCAGCCGTTTGCCATTCATCGTGCAGGTCATGCGGCCGGCGCGCAGTATGCCGACGGTCTGGCCAGCTGCCACCAGCACTTCGATGATGCCGCCTCTGGCCCCGAGCACCATGTGCGGCGTCGCAACCTGCATGACGCCGCCTTTCGAAACCTGGCCGCCATAAAAACGGGCGAGGCCGCTGTTCATCCCGATGTCGATCTTTCCAGATCCCGAGCCCGGATTGTAGACGAATTCATCAATCGTCAGGCTGGTGTTCGGACCAATCTTGGCGCTCGATTCGTCCCGGAACACCAGCATTCCAAGACCAGTGGGATTGCTGCGCAGCTGGTCGCCGAGTTCGACGCCGGCGCCGACGTTCATTGTCCCGCCGTTGTTGCGGACGATGTTGGTCTGGTAGGCCGTCATCGACCCCACCGTTTCAGCAGCGGACGGTGCCGCGAAGGCAAGGCAGGCGACAAAAATGGCGATCTGACGATTCAGGGTCCTCATCGCGGCCTCTTTCAATTGAGCGTCAAAGTGTAGCTCATCAGCATTTCGAACGATTTTCGGTCGCGGCTGGCGAGATCGAAGTTGGTTTCGCGATAGGCGAGATCGACGCTGATCTTCTGCGACTCCGTCAGCTGAAAGTCGCTTTCCGAGGCAATGCGCCAGAAGTCGCTCTTGATATTTGTGCCGATGCCGATGGAAAGATCGGGAGTGTCGCTATGGCCGGCCGAGAAGGCGACCTGGTGCGACCATGCGAAAAGATCCGGTACGTTCATCAACAGGCCGCCATAGCGGACCTCGCCCATGTAGCTGCGGCCGATTTCGCCGGATCCGGAGGCGAAGTCATTCGAGCCGACAAAGCGCAGTCCGAGCGCCTGGCCGTTGCGGAAGCGGTAGCTGCCGCCTGCCTCATAGAAAACCCTGCTATCGGCGAAAATGCCTTGCGAGGCGCTTAGATCGATGTAGCCGCCGCCGGCGAAAAGGGTCGTCTCGACCGTCGGGCGCACCAGGAAGCGTCCGCTGAGGCCGATGCCGGTTTCGTGGATATCGCTGTCGAAGCGATCCGTAACGGTGAACGCGGAAAGCAGCAGGCGCAGCGAATCGATCCCACTGTTGGGCAACCCCTTGTCCCAGGTGATCGCGGCGTTGCCGTGGATGAAAGTCTCCTTGCTACCCGGAACCGACAGGTCTGGCGTGAAAAAACGCTCTGTCGCCGTCAGCGCCCCCGAAAGGACGAGAGCGTCGGCACTTGGCGTGCCGAGGTCCCACCGGACAAAGCCTTCCGCTCGCCCGTAGGGCGAGACGAAGCTATTGTCGTCCTGAGCCCCGCCGGGCTCAAAATCGGTAAATGCGCTGAACACGCCGCCGGTCAGAGCGAGCTCCCAGGTGACGCCGCGTAACGCGCGCTCGATGCGGGCGAGCAGGCGAACGGCTTCCAGCTGCTCATCCGCGGGCAGGTCCCCGACCTCGAGGCCGTACTGCACCTGCCGCCGGGCCAATTCGTAGGAGCCGACATGATAGTACAACCGGCTGGCCGCCAGCCGGGCGCGCGCATCGCGGGGATATTTGATCAGATACTGCTCGATCGAGGAGATCGCCTGATCGTATTGCCCTGCATTGACGGCAACCGTGACGAACTGGGCGAGCGTTCCGTTGTCGGCCGGACTGGCGATGCGGGCTGAAAAAGCATCGTCGTAGGCCGAAAAAAGACCCTGCGCGCCGGCCGGCAATGCGCCGCTACAAAGCAGCGCCGCGGCGCAGCCGACGATCGTTCGAAACGAAGATTGCATGCCGAGAACCCCACCCAACCCGACCAGTGCGAAGGACTTAGCACGACTAGAAGAAAAAAAGCGACAGAACTGTCACGGGACCGGCCGAGTCTTCAGCAGCTGTTGCAGCTGCGCAACAAACTATCGGGTTCATTCGCATTTCGCCTGCGCTGGTTGGCCAAACATCTTTTCAGCGTTGCTGGATTTCGAGAAAGTATTCCCTACAAACGGCAACTACGACAAATCATAATCAGCCGTGGATTGCGCGGCCGACAAGATCAATATTGTTTGCGCGATTCTGCACGTATCTGGTCGCCGCATGACGAATCAGGGTCACATGTAGCTCATCCGAAAGTCCTCCGTCGCGTTGCGCAAACGCTCGAAGAGCTGGCGGGCGATGCTTCTCAGGACGGCCTGCGCAAATGTGCGCCACTACAGCACGAGCGTAGTGGCAAGCCCCAGCATCAGGCCCATGCCTACAATATCGGTCACGGTGGTAAGGAAAATCGCGGAAGCCACGGCCGGATCGGCGCCGACCCGCCGCAGGCCCAACGGGATCAGCACGCCGGAGATCCCCGACATGAGGCACGATCCGGACATTGCGAGCAGGATCACAAGCGCCAGCATGGGCGCCTGGGATGCCGACTCCGGTTGCCGCGAGGCGTAGAACCACATCGCCGCGGCTGCCACGAGACCGACGAGCACTCCGTTGGCGATCCCGAGCACCCCCTCCCTCAGAATCAGGTGCAGCTTCGGTCGTTTGTCGACATCCCCCAGGGCGAGACCACGCAACGTCATGGCCAGTGCCTGGCAGCCGGTGTTTCCGCTCTGCCCGGCCAGTACCGGGAGGAACGCCGCCAAGGCGACGATCTTCTCGATCGTGCCTGTGAACGAACTGACCACGAAAGCCGCCATGAAGGCCGTCAGCAGGTTGAGCTGCAGCCACGGATGACGTTTCAAGAAGGCTGAAAACAGCGGCGTGAAAGAACGCTCCTCCTTCTGGACACCCACCATCTGGCCAGGCTGGGCAGAAATCTCGATGATTTGCTGCTCAAACAGCCGCCAGCCGCGAACCTGCCCGAGCAGCCGGTTCTCCGCGTCCACCACGGGATAGACAGGGTAGTGACGGCGTACCGCCGCCTTGCAGGCTTCGCCCAAAGGCATATTGACGTGAAGGGCGAACGGTTTCGGCAGCATGATCTGATCCACCGTGGCGGCCGGTTCGCTCAGCATCAGATCGCGCAGGACCACCAGGCCAACGAGTTTGTCGCCCTCGTCCGTGATGTAGAGGTAAGTCAACTCGGTCGGCACCTGCGCGCGCCTGACGGCCTCGACCGCGGCGGCTACCGTCGTCCCGACAGGAACGCTGGCGGGGATCGGGTCCATCAGCTCGACGACGGACCCGGGGACCGCGATATCCTTGCCGTCGCCATGAGGCGTGACAGGCCTCATATGCGATGGCAAATGCTCCGCCACCTTCCGGGCGTGCCTGTCCGGCAACAGCTTCAATACGTCCCGGATGAACTCGGGAGACTCTCGGGCAAGCAATTCGGCCGCGTCGTCAGGTGCTCGAGCACGCAGCGTGCGCACCAATTTCTCAACGTCGTTCTCTTGCCTCATCTGTTCCCCCGACCTCTAATGTTGCGCCCCTGAACGTGTAGACGGGAGCGGTTCGCCCGCTCTGCCCTGGCGCGCAGTGGCCCCAGCGCCTCGATCCGGAAATCTTCGCCTTCTCACGGCGCAGTGTAGACCGAACCCAGACAATCTGAGCCATTGCGTGGGTGCATACAAGCGGGCTGTAACGTCAGCGTGTCGCCAAGAGAATTGTCGTGTTGCCGAACTTCACCCGTCGGTTCCTGGGCTCTGCGAGCACGTCACAGCCAATCAACGAAGTAAGGTCGGCAAATGGGCCGTCGTGGCCCTGCTCATTGGGGTGCCCTCAGCCCGACAGTTCGCGGTGTGAACGGCCGCGCTTCAACCTGGGAAGATGGTGAAACCGCCATCGACGCGAATGACCTGCCCGTTGATGAAACGCGCGCGCGGACCGGCGAGGAACGCTACCGCTTCGGCGATCTCTTCAGGCTCGGCATACCGGTTCAGCGATTTCTTGCTCGAATCCATGCGCTCCGGATCGACGACGCGGCTCGCCTGGAACCGTGCCGTCTTGGTTGCGCCGGGGCTCACCGCATTGATGCGCACGCCGTCGTCGATCAATTCCTTGGCGAGGCAGCGCGTATAATGGACGACGGCCGCCTTGAGCGTGGAGTAGACCACCTCCGGCGAGCATCCGATATGCGCTGCCGCCGAGGCAATGTTGATCACCGAGCCTGAGCCGCGCTTGACCATAGGCGGAATGAACGCCTGGCAGACCAGCATGGTGCCGATGAGATTGTTCTCGGTCAGAACCTTGATGTCATCATAGTCGATGTCGAGCGCGTTGTTGGGACTGGGCTTTACCCCCTTGGCGCCGATGTCGCCGCCGGCGCAGTTGACCAGAACATGCACATCGCCGAGCTCCGCCTCGATCTTCCTCTTCATTTCGGCAACGGCTTGCTTGTCGCCGATGTTGCCGGTGACCGCGGTCACCCGTGTCCCATGCTTTTCCAAACCCCTGGCGGATTCGCCGAGGTCTGCGAATTCGCCATATTGCGATGGCCGGGTCCAATCGAGATCGTGGATCGCGACGTTTGCGCCGAGTTCGGCCAGGCGTTCGGCCATGACGCGGCCGAGGCCGCGTCCCGAGCCGGTCACGAAGGCAGTCAGGCCGCTGAGTTCTCGGGCAGTCATGCTGATTTCTCCATTGCAATGAAATCGAACTTCTTCATGTTGGCGGCGCTGCGCCCGATCATGTCGAGCTCATACGAAACAAGCGCGTCGTCATCGTCGCGCTCCCATGGCGTTCCGTAGTCAGCATCGTCCGCAAGACGGTTCACGCGCGCGGCACTCAGGCAGGCCGCGAACTCGCGCGCAGTCTTGGGCGCATATCCGTTCCACCAGTCGTCGGTGAGACAGCGAACGTGGCGTGCCTCCAGCGCGCCCGGCTCGAGCACGGCCGTCAGCGTGTCATGGTACTCGGCAAGGATAGCTGCCAGTTCGGCGAAAGGCACGGCGCCGTCGCCGATCGCGCAGCGGACCAGACGATAGCCCTCATCCGTGAACTGCACGCGATAGTCCTTGAGATGGACATGGCGGACATAGGGCGCGATCCGCCGCGTGAAGGCAAGCGGCGCCTCGCCGACGGGAAACGTGTTGCCTGTATCGTAGGTGATGCCGACACCGGGCCCGCCGAGTTCGCAGAACGCGACCAGTTCGTCGCTGCCGAAGTCCTGGTGGTTCTCGATGCCGAGCACCCGGGCCTCAGCCGCCGCGCGCGGCCCCCATTCCGTCAGGGCAGCGCGGATCGTCGCGTTGAACTCATTCCATTTCCCGCCCCAGACGTTGCGGTCACCGCACAGGACGGGGGTCAGTGCGATACGGATCGTCGTCGCCTCGAGCAGGCGCGCGGCGCGAAACGCGTTGTCCAACGGACCTGCCACGAGCAGTCCGCCGCTTACCACCGGGACGATGTCAAGCGCGGTCAGACGCTTGCGCAGGTCGACGACCTCGGCATCCGGCAAGTCGGTCAACCATGGTTCGTAGATCTCGAGCGTCCGTGCGCCGAGTTCCTGCGCGAGCGCCATGAAGCCTTCCAGCCCTGCCCCATCCGGATTGTGCCGCGGCGTGCCGCGACCCTGCAGGCCGAGAGTGTAGGTCAGTCCGTAAGGGTTGAGACCGAGGCGAAGCATCAGTTTGGCAGTCCCGTTGGAAGATGTGGAAGCGATCGCATCAGCGCAGCCCGGCATCGACGGTGATGGACTGCTTCGTGATCATGCGGCTGTCATCGGCGGCAAGGAAGAGCACGGTCCGTGCAATCTCTTCGCCGAGCAGGACGCGGCGGATCAATTGCCGCTGCACCGTCTGGTCGATTGCGTCCTGCGTCTTGAACCACAGCTCGCGCTGCCGCTCGGTGATGACGGCGCCGGGTTCGACTGCATTGACGCGGATGTTGTCAGGTCCGAATGACCGCGCCAGAGCGCGGGTCAGGGCCACGACAGCCCCCTTGGCGGTGGCATAGGCCGCCATCTGGTCCGCGCCGAAACGCCAGGCTATGGAAGAGAAGTTTATGATCGAGCCGAAGCCGAGTTCCTTCATATGCGGATGCACAGCCTGCGCGGCGAAGAAATGATGCCGCAGATTGACGTCGAAGCTGCGGTCCCAATATTCGGCTGTCACCGCGTCAACGGGATGGCGCTGATCATCGGCAGCGTTGTTCACCAGAACGGCGACCGGACCAAGCCGCGCGCGCACGCCTTCGACCGACGCCTGCAGCGCAGCGACGTCGGTCACGTCGCAGTGGAGATACAGCGGGGCCGCGGTACCACTGAGCTCGCGCACCAGCGCCTCCGCGGGTTCATCCTGCACATCGAGAAAGCCCACGCGGGCGCCATTCGCCACGAAGGCGCGGACCATATCGGCCCCGATGCCGGAGGCGCCGCCGGAGATCAGCACGACGCGATCGGTCAAGCTCGGGTAAGTCGCGAATTGTACGGCCATTAGATCACAGAAGCGCCTTGGTTGTTGGATCGAACAGACAGGCGCGCGACATGTCGATGCCGAGTGTTATCGTCTCGCCCATGACGGGAGCGTCATCCGGCTCGAAACGTCCGGTGACCTCCAGGTCGCCTAGCCTAAGGACGGCAAGCGTCTCGGCGCCGGTCGGCTCGACCAGTTCGACCGGCGCCTGCAAGGGCTGCACAGCAGGTTTGCGGGACTTCAGGTCCGCCGTGAAGCGGTAGACGTGTTCGGGCCGAACACCGAGCACCACGTCCTTTGGCGCACCAGCGGGCTGCGGCGCGGCAAGGGCAAGAGTGGCGTCGCTGCCGTCAGCGGCGCGCACCGCGATGCTGCTTGAGCCGGTAAGCCGGGCGGGGATGAAATTCATCGCCGGCGATCCCATGAAACCGGCCACGAACATGTTGGTCGGCCGGTCATAGATCCGCTTCGGCGTGTCGAACTGCTGCACCGAGCCCTGGTTCATCACCGCAATGCGGGACGCGAGCGTCATCGCCTCGACTTGATCATGGGTGACGTAGACCGTCGTCTTGCCGACGCGATGGTGCAGCTTCCTGATTTCGGTGCGCATGTCGACGCGCAGCTTGGCGTCGAGATTGGACAGCGGCTCGTCGAACAAAAACAGTTTTGGGTCGCGTACCAGGGCGCGTCCCATCGCGACGCGCTGCCGCTGCCCACCCGACAGCTGCCCCGGCTTGCGTTTGAGCAACTGCTCGATCTGCAGGAGTGCGGCGACCCGCTTTACGGCTTCCGCCTGCTCCGCTTTGGCCACGCCTCGGCTTTCCATGCCGAAGGTGATGTTCTGGCGCACCGTCATCGTGGGATAGAGGGCGTATGACTGGAACACCATCGCTATGTCGCGGTCCTTGGGCTGCACGGAGTTCACCAGCCGGTCGCCAATCCAGATCTCACCCGACGTGACGGTTTCCAAGCCGGCGATCATGGCGAGCAAGGTTGACTTGCCGCAGCCGGAGGGACCGACAAGGGCGATGAATTCCCCGGTCCGCGCCTCGAGATTGATGCCGGCCAGGATCTCGAGCCCGCCATAGCTCTTGTGAAGGTCGCGGATCATCAGCGCGGACATGGGCGGTGCCTCATTTGATGGCGCCTCATTTGATGGCGCCTTGTGTCAGGCCGCGCACGAAGTACTTTCCACCGAACAGGTAGATCAGCAGCGGCGGCAGCGCGCCGATCAGCACGGCTGCGCTCATCACATCGTAAGCACGGGCGGTCGTGCCGCCGGCAGTGAGCGCGACCAATGCCGCCGTAATCGGCTGCTGCTGGCCGGAGGTGAAGACGACGCCGAACAGATACTCGTTCCAGATACCGGTGAATTGCCAGATAACGGTGACAATCAAAATCGGCGGCGACAGCGGCAGGATGATCTTGCGGAAAATCCGCCAGAAGCCGGCGCCGTCGATGCGTGCCGCCTTGATAAGATCGTCCGGTATGCTGACGTAGAAATTGCGGCAGAACAAGGTGGTGAATGAGATGCCCTGGACCACGTGTATCAAGACCAGCCCGTATGTCGAATTGGTCAGGCCGAGTTTGCCGAGCAGGAACGCCCACGGCATCAGCGAGATCTGGCCGGGCATGAAGACGCCGAGCAGCATCAGATTGAACAGAATTTCCGAGCCCTTGAAGCGCCATTTCGACAGCACGTAGCCGTTCATGGCGCCGAGGAGCGTGGAGATGACCGTCGCCGGGATCGCCATCCAGAGCGAGTTGAAGAAATTGCGCTTCATGCCTTCGCAGGTGCCGCTGACGCAATAAGTGCCCCAGGCCTCCGCCCACGCGTCGAGGCGGAAGCTGCGCGGCAGGGAGATGAGGCCGTTGCGGGCAATCTCGGACTGCTCCCGCAACGAGTTGAAGACCACGACCAGAAGCGGTGCAAGGTAGATGACCGCAAAAAGCGTAAGCACCGCATAGATAAGAAAGCGGTTCCAGAAATATCGCCGCGTAGCCGCGGCCGCTTCGGGATCATGCCGGGCGTTCGGGGCAATTTCAGCCATTGCGGCCCTCCGCCCGCCTGCGCCAGACGATCCACAAGGAATAGGGCACCAGCACAACCGCGAGGGCCGCGAGCATCATCATCGCCGCGGCGGCACCCTCGCCGATCTGCCCGCGCTGGAACATCAGGTCGTAGACGTAGATCGCCGGGAAGGTAGTCGACACACCTGGCCCACCCCGCGTCAACGCCGCCACCAGGTCGAACGTCTTGATGGCGAACTGGATCTGAATGACCGCCACCGCCAGAAAAATCGGGGCGATCGTCGGCAGGATGACCTTCCGATAGGTTCGGAAAACCGACGCACCGTCGATCTGCGCTGCCTTGACGAGATCCGGATCGACCGATCGCAGGCCAGCCAGGAAAAGCGCCATTGCGAAGCCGGACGACTGCCAGATACCGGTTATGATCACCGCATAGATCGCGGTGTTGCGGTTGGCCGTCAGGGCGAAGCTGAAGTCGGCCCAGCCGAGCCCCCGCACGAAGGCCTGGATGCCGTCGACGGGATTATAGAGCCAGCTCCACACCGTGCCGGTGACGATGAAGGAGACTGCCAGCGGATAGAGGAAGATCGTGCGCCAGACCGCCTCGCCGCGAACGCGCTGGTCGATCAGGATCGCGAGAAGCAGTCCGATGGCCATCGAGCCGACGATATAGAAGCCGCTGAACAGGAAGAGGTTGGTATAGGCGATGTTCCAGCGCCGGTTCGCCCAGAGCGAAGCATAATTGTCCAGGCCGGCGAACCCATAGGTCGGCATCAGCGACGAATTGGAGAGCGAGAGATACAGCGTCCAGAGCGTGAAGACGAAGACGTAGATGAAACTCGCCGCAAGCGACGGCGCCAGCACCAGAATGGGCACAATCGTGCCCAGGCGCTCCCGCCACGGGGTTGCGGGAGCCGCAACCGGTACAGTCAGGTCACGCGTGGACATCGACTGCTCCCGCGAAGTCGGGCCAGGCGCGCCACGCCGGGCCAATCATCGGCAGCGTCTTCACATCTGCGCTTCGGCCGCATCGGCCATGGCACTGGCAGCGTCCTGCGCGGTCATGTCCGGCGTCGCTACGAATTCGGTGACGGTATCCATGATCGCGCCGCGCACCTTCTGCGGGATCGTCATGTTGTGCGCCATAGAACGGACAAGCGTGCCGCCATCGATCGACGCCTGCAGATCCTTCTGGGAGAGCTGCTGGCAGGAATTGAAGCCGTTCGAAAGATCGACGTCGAGACGGGCAGGGATTGAGCCTTTGGTCTGATTGAAAATCGTCTGAAACTCGGGCGACAGGATCGTGCTGGCGAGCAGTTTCTGCCCCTCGATATAGTCCGGATCCTTCTGCTGGAAGAACACGACCGAGTCGGAATTCAGGATGAAGCCCGGCCTGCCCCAGTCAGTCGGCGCCTGGGCGCAGACATAGTCGGTGCCCTCCTTGAAGCCGCCGGCCGTGAGCAGGCCGAGCGTCCAATCGCCCATGATGTGGAAGGCGGCCTCGCCGCGGCCGACCAGATGCGACATGGTATCCCAGTCGCGCCCGTTCATGCCGGGATCCATATATTTCGTCGTCATGGTGCGGAACTGTTCGAAGGCTTTGACCATGCCGTCGCTGCGCATCGCCTCGACGTCACCCTCGACGAAGGCTTTCTTGAAGAGATCGAGATCCATTCCGTAGACCACGACCTCGAAGACCGTCGAATCGGTCCAGTCGGCAGTCGAGTGCGAGATGCAGATTTTGCCTGACGCCACGATCTTGTCGCAGGCGGCGTTGAAGTCTGCCCATGTCTTCGGCACCTCGGCGACGCCTGCTTCCTGCATGACCTTCGGCGATGCCCACAGCCAGTTGATGCGATGGATATTCATCGGCGCCGCCACCCAGCTGCCGGTCGGCTTCATCACCGGCAGCAATTCGGGAGCGACGACTTTCTCCCAATTTTCCGCTGTCGCCAGTTCGTCGAGATTGGCTGTCATGCCGGTCTCGTTCCATTCGGCGATCTCGGGTCCCTTGAGCTGCACCGCTGGGGGTGCATTGCCGGCGATAACGTCGGCGCGCAGTTTCGCCAGCGTGTTGGCCGTGTGGCCTGCGATGGAGGTCTGCTGCCAGGTGCCACCCTTGGCGGTAAACATCTCGCCGAGCTTGGCGATAGCCTGGGCGTCCGAGCCGGTCGCCCATTGATGCAACAGGTTGGTCTTGGGCTCTGCGAACGCGGCTCCCGCAACAAGGGTGTACGCCGCAGCGGCCGCAAGGGCCGTCCTCAGATATTCCATCGTTTACTCCCATATGGTGATGTACGGTTCGTATCGACCGCTTGTGACCGCGATTTGAGCTCTTCGCAGACGGAGATGCAGTAATCTCCGTTCTTTCCAAGATGACATATTTGAGCTATCAGTCAACGTCCTTTGTGCTCATCATGAACAAACCTTCGCTTAGATATTGGCTGATCGACAAGCCCTCCGCATCACCGGAGAGCCTGATCGTGCGATGCCTGCGTGAGCGCGGCGTGCTTTCTGCGTCGCAAATCGCGCACATCACCGGTTTGGCGCGGTCGACGGTTTCAACCGCACTCAACGGCTTGAGAAAGTCCGGAATGGTGATCGAATCCTCGGCCCACCATGACGGGGCCAGGGGCATCGGCAGGCCTGCCGCGACCTTGACGCTCAATCCCGCTGCGGGCACCTGCGTCGGAATCCACCTAGGCCTCGACGAGATACGGTGCGTCGTCGCGGACGTGTCGCATTCTGTCATTGCCGAACAAACTATCCCTATGGGTCTGGACTACCAGCCGCAACAGGCGGCCCAGCTCGCCAAGTCAGCAATTACCCAATGTTACGAAGAGAACGGTCTGCCGATGGCGGGGCTCCTGGGGGTTGGGGTTTCCGTCTCGGGTCCTGTCAGCCGCGAAGGAGTGGTGCAGCGTGCGAGTATTGTTCCGACCTGGGCCGGGGTCAACATCCGCGATGTGTTCGGGCCGGTTCTCGAACAGCCGATTTTCGCCGACAACGAGAGCAACTGCTCGGCCATTGCGGAGCTGATGTGGGGCGCGGCCGTCGGCCAGGACGATTTCGTGCTGTTCAAGATCGATCTGGGCGTCGGCGGGGCCATTGTCCAGCATGGCCGGCTGGTGACTGGCATCGCCGGCGGCGCCGGCGAATTCGGGCACATCAGCATCGATCCCGGCGGCGAGCTTTGCCGGTGCGGCAATCGCGGATGCCTGGAGCTCTATGCGAGTTTTGCCCGGCCGCTGGAGCAGATTTCGCGCATCGTGCGGCGATCGGTCACGATGGACGAGGTGATCATGATGGCTGAACAGGGCGACGTCGGGGCGCTGCGTATGATCGAGGACACCGCCGAGTTCGCCGGCCGTGGTCTTGGCTTGATCGGCTCGGTGATCAATCCGCCACTCATCATCATCGGAGGCCGCATGGCTTTGGCAGGCGATATTCTCCTGGCACCGCTGATCGCGTCATATGAACGCCACACGCTCATCAAGTCCCGCGATATCGCGCCCGCCTTGCGCACGCGAATAATCGTTGGCAAGCACACAGAGAACGATGCATTGCTCGGCGCAGTCGGCCTCGTGCTGCGACACAACAGCCGACTGCAATGATCTGGCTTTGCGCCGAGCGGCGCCCCGGGTCAGAGCGTGACGCGTAAAAACTCTCGCTGGAAGTGTTAAGCGCAATACGCTATATGACCATCTACATGGTCAGGAGCGTGGCATGAGTGTGATCAACCTGGCAGATGCCAAAGCCCATCTGAGCGAGCTAGTGGATCGGGTCGAGGCAGGAGATTCGATCGACATCACTCGGCGGGGTAAACCGGTCGCACGGCTCACCGCCGTGGCAAGACCGCGGCGGCGGATTGACGCGGCCCTCTTGCAATCCTTGACCGAGACCATGCCGCCTCAGGCCGAGCGTTCTGCCGATCTGGTACGGTCGATGCGGGATGGCGACCGCTACTGATGCACTATCTCGACACGTCGCTGATCGTTGCCGCCCTTTCAAATGAAGCGACGACGCCGCGCGTTCAGAGCTGGCTGGCGGAGCAGGACCCCGCGCAGTTTCTGATCAGCGACTGGACCATCACCGAGATGTCGTCGGCCATGGCGATCAAGCTGCGAACCGGACAGATCAACCTGGAGCAGCGCGCAGCAGCGCTGGCGATGTTCCATAAGCTGGGTCGCCGAGAGCTTCACCGTAATGCCGGTCACCGGCGGGCATTTCCGCACGGCGGCAAAGTTTGTCGATCAGCATAGTCTCGGGCTTCGCGCTGGTGACGCGCTGCATCTCGCCGCGGCATCGGAGCATGGCGCCACGGTACATACGCTCGACCAAAAGCTCGCCGAGGCTGGACCGGTTCTCGGCGTGCCGACGCAATTTCTGGCATGATGCGAGCCGCGCCACCCATCCACAACCGCGAACGCATCAACCTCGATGAGATAACCAGGAGAAAGGGCAGTGACCCCGACGAGGACGTCGGCAGGCTTGTGATCACCGAACAGCACCACTCGAGCTTCTTCGATGATCGCCAGATGGCGATCGCGCTCGTAATCAACAACGTAGATCGTAATCTTTGCCACTTGTTCGGGGAAGGCACCGGCGGCTGCAAGGGCTCGACCAAGATTGGCGAACACCTGGCGTGCTTGAATCGCTAGATCACCGGGGCCTACAAGCTTCCCGTCGATGTCTTCCGGTTCCTGACCAGCGACGAATATGAGCTTAGTCCCACTTGCGACAACGACTTGAGTATAGTCTTTGGGTCGGTCGATCGCGCGGATTGATACACTCTAGTGTCATCTTTCCCTTTGATTGCTTCGTCGTTCCGCTGTTCGGGTCCATCGGGACGTCTCCTTTGCCAGAGGCGCCGATACCATATCGCGGAGCCGTTCGATGGCCGGATAACAGTTTCCGTAGCTATCTACTGCGCGCCACTCTCCCCTCACTCCCACTCGAATGTTGCGGCACGCTCCGTGCTTGTAAGCTACCCGCTGCTCAACCAGCCAGCCTGAGGTAATGCGTCTGTCTGACGGGCCGGCGGTTAGCCGCCGCCGCCCATGGTCACGGACATGAAGGCCCGGAAGGCCGCCGCCGCCGGGTCGATTGGTCTGTCACGCGACCAGGCCAGGCCGACATCCATAGTGGGGATCGGCTCGACAAGCCCGCGCACTTCGATGCGCTGCCCCTCCAAGGACCAGGGGCGGTAAACCATGTCGGACAGGACAGTGACCCCCATGCCGGCAGCCACGAGCGACCGCACGGCCTCGACCGAACTGGTGGTAAGGACGGCGCGGAGCGAAAGGCCCGCGGCATCCCAGTAACGGGCGGCCGTCGTGCGTGCCTCGTCCACTGTCAGCATGACATAATCCTCCGCCGCCACATCGGCGAGGCTGATTTCCTGCCGCGCGAGCAGATGATGATCAGCCGAAAGCCAGAGCCGGCGGTTCGACCGCATCAAGACCTCCTGCGCCAATTCCTCGGTGTGCTCCAGATTGGACACCAGCATCACGGCCATGTCGATGTCCCCGCCCATCAAGCCGCTTTCGAGAGCGTCTCGGGGCAGTTCCAGCACCTCGACCTCGATCTCGGGATAGGTCTTTCGAAACCGCGCGTAGTGGCGCGACATGTAGTAGCCGACGACCGTGTAGGTCATGCCCAGCCGCAGCTTGCCCCCCAGGCCTTTCCTATCGCGCAACGGGCTTCGGACGGCGGCTGCGACGGCCCCGGTGATAACACGCGCATGTTCAAGAAACCGCGCGCCCTCCATCGTCAATCTTACGCCAGCGTGGTTACGCTCCAAAAGCCGTACGCCCAGGTCAGCCTCAAGCGTCTTTATCGCCGCAGTGACCGCCGACTGTGAGATGTTGAGTTCCACCGCGGCATGACTGACCTGTCCGCTCTCGGCGGTCGCGATAAAATAATCAAGCTGTTTCAAGGTGATGGTCATGGTGCGCTCCGGCCCAGAACCATTATCTGTTTTTTTGATATGACAATCAATAAACTACTATTTCACAAATGCCCTCGCATGCGCAAAAAATGCTGCAACGCCGCAAAGACGGCAGCTTCGAGGGGTAACAATGCGATGGCGGTGACGCTAAACTGTGACATGGGCGAAAGCTTTGGCCTCTACAAGGTTGGCGATGATGTGGGCATGATGCCGATCATCGACGTTGCTAATGTCGCATGTGGTTTTCATGCCTCCGATCCAGATCACATGCACGCCGCCGTCCGCAGCGCCAAGGCGAGTGGCGTAAAGATCGGCGCCCATCCAGGCTTGCCGGACATTCAGGGTTTCGGCCGGCGCGAGATGCGGCTGACCCGCGACGAAGTCAGGAACACCATCATTTACCAGGTGGGAGCGCTTGCCGGCTTCCTCAAGGCCGAGGGTGTGGAACTCCACCATATCAAGCCGCATGGCAGCCTTTATTTCATGGCCATGCAGCAGGAGGCAATCGCCCATGGCGTGTGCGACGCGGCAGAGGTTTTCGGCGTACCCCTCTTCGGCATGACGGGCACCCTGCACGAGAAGATCTATCAAGAGCGCGGTATCCCATTCGTCGCCGAGTTCTATGCCGATCTCGACTACGATGCCTCCGGCAAGCTGATCTTGACACGCGTTCATGACGCCAAGGACCCCGCAGAGATGGCCGAGCGTTGCGTACGCGCCATCAGCGAGGGCGAGGGCACGGCAGAGGACGGCAGTTTCTTCCCCGTACGCTGCGAAACCATCTGCGTGCATTCCGATACGCCGAACGCCATCGAAATAGCCAGAGCCGTGCGCACCGCAATCGCCCCTTGGCACTGAACTCGACCGAACCCGCCCGCGCAGGCGGTTCCAAATTAGTCTGTCTGCAGTTTTTCGGAGCTTTTATGGCCCAGATTCTTTCGCCTCTTCCCGGCACTTTTTATCGGAGCGCTTCGCCAGACCAGCCGCCCTACAAGGCGGATGGCGACGCGGTTTCCGCCGGAGACGTAATCGGTCTCATCGAAGTGATGAAGTCGTTCCACGAAGTGAGGGCCGAGACGGCCGGTACGAACATCCGCTTCATAGCCGACAATGAGGACCCCATCATGGCCGGCGCCCCTATTGCGGATCTCGACTGATGCTGAAAAAGCTTCTCGTTGCCAACCGGGGCGAGATAGCGGTCAGGATCATCCGGGCCGCACAAGATCTGGGCATCCCGACCGTGGCGGTGTACTCGGCCGCAGACGCGGGATCGCTCCACGTCCAGCTTGCGGACGAAGCGGTCAACATCGGCCCACCAGCAGCAAAGAAGTCCTATCTCAACGTCGAAGCAATTCTGAAAGCTGCCCGCGACACCGGTTGCGACAGCGTTCATCCTGGCTATGGTTTCATTGCCGAGAATGCCGCGTTTTCCGACGCGGTCACAGGCGCTGGATTGGTCTTCGTCGGCCCGTCGGGAGATGCGATCCGGATGATGGGAGACAAGGTCTCGGCGCGATCGGCCGCTGCCGCTGCAGGTGTCCCTGTGGTGCCTGGCTCGGCTGGCCGGGTCGAGGGCCTCAAGGCTGGCCACGAGGTGCTGACCGAAACCGGTTTTCCGGTGATGATCAAGGCTGCGGCGGGCGGCGGCGGGCGGGGCATCCGCATTGCGAACTCGCTCGCCGAGTTCGAACAAGCCTTTCCTCAGGCCGAAGCAGAAGCCCTCGCCGCCTTTGGCGACGGCGGTCTCTACATGGAAAAGGTTATCGGTAAGGCCCGCCATATAGAGGTGCAGGTGCTGGCGGACGGAAGCGATGCCATCCACTGCTACGAGCGGGAGTGCTCGCTGCAGCGGCGACGCCAGAAGGTTTGGGAGGAGGCGCCGTCGCGCGCACTTTCCGACAGGCTGCGCGAGGAGCTCTGCGCTTCGGCGGTCGCTTTGGCCAAGGCGGTCAAATACTCTGGTGCCGGCACGGTAGAGTATCTTTATGACGATGAAGCCGACCGCTTTTACTTCATCGAGATGAACACCCGTATCCAGGTTGAGCACCCGGTCACCGAGGCGATCACCGGCATCGACCTCGTTGCGGAGATGCTTCGCATCGCCGGCGGCGAGAAACTGCGGATTCGGCAAGGCGATGTCTCCGTCAAGGGGCATGCGATCGAAGTCCGGCTCAATGCCGAAGACCCGGCGAAGGAGTTCGCTCCATTCCCCGGGCAGGTGGCCGAGCTTCGCATTCCCGGCGGTCCGGGCGTACGTTTCGATTCCATGCTCTACCAAGGCTATCAGGTGCCGCCCTTTTATGACTCGCTCCTTGCCAAGCTGATCGTGCATGCAGAGACGCGCGAGGCGGCGATAGTCCGCCTGATCCGCGCGCTCAACGAGTTGAAGATCGGCGGGCTCAAGACCACCAAGCCGCTGTTTCTTGCGCTCGCCGCAGATCCTGCGGTGCGGACAGGAGACGTGCATACCCGCTGGCTGGAAGGCTGGCTCATCGAAAACGCCGTAGCTTTGGCGGGCTAAAGGAGGACCGATGTCGATACGATTCAACTTCGGCGGTGACGAGCATATCTTCGGTGAGGTGTCCGAAGAAATGTCGCTCACCTCCTTCTTTACCGGCCTTTCGATGACCAATGCGGTGCGTACGGCAGGCATCCGAGGTGTCACCGAGATCTGCCCAGCCAACGCCAGCTTCCAGATTCGCTTCAACCCCGACATCGTCAAGCCGCAGGATTTGCTCAGCGAACTGAAGTCGATGGAAGAGGCGGCCTCAAAGGCGGACCCGGTGCTGAAGACCCGGATCATCGAACTGCCGGTTTATTTCCAGGATCCGTGGACGCGTGAAACCTGCTTGCGCTTTCGCGAGCGCCATCAGGACCCGTCCTCCACCGATCTTGAATATTCGGCACGCATCAACGGTTACGCCACGGTGGAAGAGTTTATCGCGGCCTATTCCGGCCAGCCCTGGTTCGTATCCATGGTCGGCTTCGTCGCTGGACTGCCCTTCCTGTACCAGATGGTTGAACGCAAGAAACAGATTCAGGCGCCGAAATACTTGCGCCCACGCACCGACACTCCCAAGCTCACCATTGGCCATGGCGGCTGCTTTGCAGCGATCTATTCGGTGCGCGGCGCTGGCGGCTACCAGATGTATGGCATAACCCCGGCCCCGATCTACGACCCGACCAGGAAGGTGCGCTACCTCTCCGAGGACATGTGCCTGTTCAAGCCAGGCGACATCGTCAAGTTCAAGGCCATTGGCCGCGATGACTACGACGGCACGCTGGAGGAAATCGAAGCCAATCGGTGGCAGCCGACGGTTCGCGAGTGCACCTTCAGCCTGAAGGACTTCAACAGCGATATTTACGGCACCAATGCAAAGCTGACGGAGCTTATCAATGGCCGTTAAGGTAATCTCTCCCGGCCTCTCTACTTCCGTGCAGGACCTTGGCCGACCAGGCCACTATCATGTCGGCATTCCCGAAGGCGGCGGCATGGACCGCTTTGCCACACGCATCGCAAACCTGCTTGTCGGCAACGATCCGGGTGCTGCGGTGCTCGAAGCCACCTTCATGGGCCCCGAACTCGAATTCACCCAATCCGCAGTCATCGCCGTCACGGGAGGAGAACTCCCACCCAAACTTAATGGCGAGGAACGGCCGACCTGGGAAAGTTTTCCGGTGAAGGCGGGTGACCGGCTTTCCTTTGGCTTCCTCAAGGGCGGCGCGCGCGCTTATCTGGCCGTCTCCGGCGGCGTCGACGTACCGGTGGTTCTCGGTTCTCGCTCGACTTATATTCTGGGCGCACTCGGCGGCCATCACGGCCGCACGCTGAAGGCGGGTGATGAGCTTCCCGTCGGCGAAGGTTCCGGCAAAGCTGGTCTTTCACTGCCTGCAAATCTGCGCCGCGCGCGGAATAGTTTGGCGGAACTCAGAATGCTTCCCGGCATGTACTGGCATCGGATCACTGAAACTGCCGGCAATCGGTTCTTTGAGGAAACCTGGAAGGTCGCGCCCGAAGCTGACCGCATCGGCTATCGCTTCCGTGGCGGAACGCCGCTGGAGTTCGTTGAGCGCGAGCAGCCTTTCGGTGCAGGCTCCGACCCCTCGAACATCGTTGATGCCTGCTATCCTTATGGATCCGTCCAGGTGCCGAGTGGCACAGAGCCGATCGTTCTTCACCGGGACGCGGTTTCGGGTGGCGGGTACATGATGCTGGGCGTGGTAATATCGGCCGACATGGACCTGATCGCCCAGCTCCAGCCGCACACCCCGGCGCGCTTCGTTCCGGTGACGCTGGAAGACGCGCTTGCCGCGCGAACCGAACAGCGCGCCGCGCTGGCGCGTGCTGAAGGGCATCTGGCCGGCTGACGTCAGCCGGGAAAATGCCGGCGGAGGAGCCGGAGGCGAGGAGATCGGTCGGCCAAAACCGACCGCGCGTGGCGGAAGACAAAATCCGGTGCGCGAAACGACAAGACGACGCCGGGCAACGGCGTGAATTTGGCATCCGAGCAGTCCGCTAGAGGCCGCCGGAACCGACAGGGGAAGACATTTGCAACGTGACTGGCCGCAAGGCCGGATGCTTCGCGCCTTTCCGTCGGTAAAAAGAAGGAAGGGACATGAGTCATCTGAGCGCGGAGAACGTCTCGGTATCGTTTGCGGGGCTGAAGGCCCTGTCATCGGTAGACCTCCAAATCACGCCCGGCCGCATCAGTGGCCTCATCGGCCCGAATGGCGCCGGCAAGACCACGCTCGTCAACGTGCTGACCGGCTTCCAGGCACCGACGGAAGGCACCATCAAGCTCGACGGGGCAGCACTCACGGGTCTCAAGCCGCATCAGGTCCGGCGGCGCGGCATCGCCCGCACCTTCCAGGGTGGGCGGCTCTTCCGCGACCTGCCTGTGCTGGATAACCTGGAGGTAACCGGCGTTGGTCTGGGAATGAGCCGGCGCGCTGCCATCGCCGAAGCGGAAGCGATGCTCGACTGGATAGGCATCGGGGCGTTGGGCTCCCGCATCGCCGGAACCTTGCCTTATACGGATGAGCGCCGTGTAGCCATTGGCCGTGCCCTGATGGGACGGCCCGCATACATCCTGCTCGACGAGCCAGCGGCTGGCATGAGTGCGCCAGAGGCGCGGGAGCTTTCGGCCCTGATACGACACATCGCCGCCGATCTCGGCTGCGGTGTCCTGCTCATCGAGCACAATGTCGGGCTGGTGCTCGGCCTTTGCGAGCATATCGTCGTGCTCGATTCCGGAGTGATCATCGAAGAAGGCCCGCCCGCGGCCATCCGCGATAGCGAGAAGGTGCGCCACGCCTATATGGGAACGGCCTCGAACACCGACCTGCCTGTGCTGGAGGTGATGGAATGAGCCTGCTCGCCCTTTCCGATATCACCATCCGCTATAGCCGTCTCACGGCGGTCCGCGACGTCTCCTTCTCCATGGACGAAGGAGAAATCCTGTTCATCACCGGCCCGAACGGTGCCGGGAAGTCTTCACTGCTGCGCGCGATCGCCGGCGTTACGGCGGTTGCGGGCGGCCGGATCGACTTTGCCGGCCATGAGATCACCAGCCAGGCGCCGGAGAACATCGCCCGGCTCGGATTCTCCATGGTGCCGGAGGGGCGCGATGTCTTCGGCTCGCTGACGACCGAAGAGAACCTTCTGGTCGGCACCGGCATGCATGCCCGCGACCGCGGCTGGCGCAGCCGAGCGGCCAGTGAACTCGAAGCCGTCTACGCAACCTTCCCGATGCTGAAAGAGAGGCGGCACGGGCAGGCGGGATTGCTGTCCGGCGGACAGCAGCAAATGCTGGTCATCGGACGCGCGCTGATGACCAATCCGCGGCTTGTAGCCATCGACGAGCCTTCGCTGGGCCTCGCCCCCAACATCAACGACCAGGTCTACGAGCGGCTGATCGCGCTGCGTGCGCAGCGCCAGCTCACGCTCCTGATCGTGGAGCAGAGCTCGGCCCGGGCGATGATGGTGGGCGGGCGGATGATCCTGATGCGTGGCGGACAGATCGTGCTCGATGGCGACGCCCGGACGCTCGGCAACGGCGAGGCGATCCAGGCTGCTTATTTCGGTTACGAGGACCACTGAGATGCTCCAGATCCTGTTTGACGCACTCTCGCTTGGTTCGCTCTACGCGCTCGGGGCGCTTGGCATTGCCCTCATCTTCGGCGTCATGCGGCTCGTGAACTTCGCGCATGGCGACGTCATCGCCTTCTGCGTCTTCGCGCTGCTGTGGCCGTCAACAGACGCCATGGCCATCGTCTTCGCTGGCCAATTGCCGTGGTATCTGCTGGTGCCCTTCGTGCTCCTATGCGGGGCCGGGCTGTCGGTGCTGTGCGAAATCGTCGTCTTCAGGCGGTTCCGCAAGGCAAATCCGGCAACGATGATGATCGCCTCCTTCGCGCTCGGTTTCGTAATTCGCTACTTCCTGCTCATGCTGTTCTCCAGTCGGCCGAAATCGATCTCGCTGCTGCCCGAACTATCCCAACCGGTGGAGATCCTTGGTGCCCGGCTTCCCCTCCTCCAGCTCATAACGATCGTCGCCACGATGGTCATCCTGATCGGCCTGACGCTGTTCCTGCGTCAAACCCGCTTCGGCCTGGAGATGCGGGCGGCGGCCGAGAACTTCTCGATGGCCCGCATGCTGGGTGTGCGTGCGAACCGGGTTATCATGGGCGCATTCGCCCTCTCCGGCGCGCTGGCCGCCGCCATTGCGCTGATCTTTGGCGCCCAGACAGGCACGCTGGACATCCAGATGGGCGCCTCGATCATGTTGATGGCCTTCATCGCCACCGTCATTGGCGGCCTCGGCAGCCTCGGGGGGGCCGTGCTCGCTGGCTTCCTGCTGGGTGCCGCGTCGGTGATCATGCAGATCATGCTGCCCATCGACGCCCGGCCATTCCGCGATGCCTTTGTCTATGGAGCGGTCATCCTCGTTCTCCTCTTCCGCCCGCAAGGGCTCATTGCCGCGCGCGGCACCAAGGAAAGGGTCTGATTTCATGGCTGTCGCCGCCTCCCTTGCCAACTCCACCGCTGCCGGTGCCGCGGCTGCCGAGCGAAAGCCCGCCCGCTTCGCGCTTGCCCGCCGCACAATCCTGACACCGGTCCTGCTTTCTCTGCTGCTGCTGGCCATCGCGCTGATCACGGTGATGACCGGATCGCGGCCTTTCAACCAGACGGTGATCGACGTGTTCGTCCGTGTCATCCTTGTCGTGGGCCTATACATCTTTATCGGAAATTCGGGCGTTCTCAGCTTCGGGCATATCGGCTTCACCTGCCTTGGCGCCTACGCGGCCGCGTGGCTCACCATCAATCCGATGATGAAACGCGGTTCGCTGCCGGGACTGCCCGAATGGCTGCTGGCGACCCGTTTGCCGTACTGGCAATCGGCTGTGCTGGCGGCGTTGTTCGCCGCCCTCGCCGCTCTCATTTTCGGGCGGGTGCTGATGCGGCTATCGGGGATCGCAGCATCGATCGCGACCTTCGCGATGCTCGCCATGATCAACACAATTTATTCCAACTGGGAGAGCGTGACCGGAGCGACCTCATCGGTCGTCGGCATTCCGATCGTGCGCGTGATCTGGCCGTATCTCATCGGCGCCGTGGTCGCAATCTTCATCGCCTGGGCGCACGCGATCTCCCGGTCTGGCCTGGCCCTTCGTGCTGCCCGCGACGAGTCCACCGCCGCCGCGGCTTCCGGAGTCGACATCCCCAGGGAAAGACTGGTGGCGTTCGTCGTATCAGGCGCGGTGATGGGGCTGGGCGGTGCGCTCATGGCTCATTCCATCGGCGTGGTCACACCCGATACATTCTATCTCGGTCTCACCTTCATCACCCTTTCCATGCTCGTCGTCGGCGGCATGGGCAGCCTGTCGGGGGGTGTGGTGGGTGTCGTCCTGCTGTCCGCCCTCATCCAGGCGCTGCGCTGGCTGGAGGCAGGCGTATCGCTCGGCGAGTCCACTTTCGCCCTCCCGAAAGGGGTTCAGGAAATAGCCCTCGGCGTCATCATGATCGTGATCCTCGCGCTTCGCCCATCCGGACTCATGGGCAACCGCGAGCTCACCTTACCCCGCAGCAGTCGCAACAAGTGACCGGCGGCACAAGCCCGACCGGAAAACAAAAAGGAGACGTGCATGACATACAAAATGAGAATTGTCGCAACCGCTCTGGCCTCGATGTCCATCGCATACCCGGCCCTGGCCGATGACGAGACTATCGTCATCGGCTTCGCCACTGCGGAGTCGGGCTTCATGGAAGCCTATGACAAGCCTGCCCAGGAGGCGGCCTTGATTCGCATCGACGAGATCAATGCGGCTGGCGGTCTGCTTGGAAAGCAGATCAAGGTTGTCAAGGCCGACACCAAGTCCGACCGGGCCGAAGGCGCCAAGGCGGGCCTCTCCGTGCTCGACCAGGACGCCGATCTCGTGGTTGTCTCCTGCGACTACGACTTCGGATCGCCGGCTGCGCTCGCGGCCGAGGACGCAGGCCATATCTCCTTCTTCCTGTGCGCGGAATCGGTCAAGGCCGGTATCCAGGGTGTCGGCCCGCACAGCTTCTCTGCGTCGGTGCTGGCGGCCGTGCAGGGAGCGACCATGGCCGAGTGGGCATTCAAGGAAAAGGGCGCAAAGGACTTCTACCGTCTGCTCGATACCTGGACGGCCTACAACAAGGGCATCTGCGACGGCTTCGACTGGATGATGCCGAAGCTCGAAGCCCAGGGCGCGAAGCTTGTCGGTGAAGACACCTTCAAGAACGAGGACGCCTCCATCGCCGCACAGATCACCCGCATCAAGTCTCTGCCGAAGGAGCCGGATGCGATCATGCTCTGCACGATGATGCCGGGCGCCGTCTCGGCCATCAAGCAGCTTCGCGCCGCGGGCATCAACTCCATGATCCTGAACGGCTCGGGCATGGATGGCAGCTACTGGCTCTCGGCTGTGCCCGATCTGACAAACTTCTACGTTCCAGTTCAGGGATCGATTTATGGCGACGATCCCAATCCGGCCGTGCTGAAGTTCAATGCCACGTACAAGGAGAAGACAGGCGCCGATCCCTCGAGCCAGTATGTCTTTCCGGGTTACGTCATGGTCGACGTCTGGGCCAAGGCGGTGGAGCGCGCAGGCACGACCGATGCTGACGCGGTCGTCGCGGAACTGGAAAAGATGAAGAATGAGCCGACGCTGTTCGGGCCTCGTACCTTCACGCCGGAACTGCATCACCAGAACACGACGCGTTACCTGATCGTCGAGACCAAGGCCGGCAAGCCGGGTGTTGTAGGCAACTGGACGATTTCCGAGCCGGTGCCGATGGAAGCCTTGCTCAAGTAGGAGAAGATGGGCCGGATAATCCGGCCCTTCATATGCGAAAGGCCCTGTTGCTTTGGGACGACCGGCATTTCGTCTTTTGAGGATCTTGCCTTTGGACAAAAAATGAGGGCGGCCCGCTTGGACCGCCCTCATCGCCCGATGAATTCAGATTTTCGCTACCCTCGCGCTTTGCGGTAGGAATCCTTGAGCGCTATGAGCTCCCCCGAAAAAGCGAAGATATCGCAGCCGTCGACTTCGATTTGCTGCCCCGCTGCCGTGGTGCCGACGAAGCGCCATGATGAAAGCCCGGTGTCGCCCGTCACGACGTGCCGTCCCTTGGTCCACACGGCTTTCGGGAAGGCATCGAACAGCGCTGCATAGGCGACGCGCACGGCGTCACGCCCCATATGCTTGCGCCCTTCGGCATCGGGGCCGGCCGAGCCGTGGAAAGCGCAATTCTCAGCCATGCAGTCCATCAGCGCGCCCACGTCGCGGGCGTTCCAGGCCGCGAGGAACCGGTCGAGCACGGCGAGCCGCCTGGCTGCGAGGTCACCAGCCTCAACGACCTCGACCTCCAGGAAGGCGAGCGGCGCATCGCCGGCATTGATGACGTTGTGAGCCACACCCGTCCGCCGCGAATAGGGCACCCCTTGGGTGAGAGCGGCTTGCGATTGCACGCCGTCCGGGCCTTCGAGACCGAGCTTGCCGTCCGTAAGCGGCACGATGACGTAGTCATAGCCATGGATGTGCCAGCCGGTCTCGGCGCCGGTGGCAAACCGCCATTCGGTGACCCGGAAGCGTTCGTCGTCGATATGGACGACCGGTTCGGCTTTCATACGGGTCACTCAAGTCCCTCCTTGGCAACCGCACCGGTCAGGCGCTCAAGCGTCCGGCCCATGCGCGTCATGATTTCCTTCACATCGTCTCCTGTCGAGATCATCGGCGGACAGAGCGCGAGCTGGTCGCCGATGGCGCGGAAGATGAGGCCTTCTTCGTGACCGATCCCTCCTGCGATAGTCCCTGCGCGCCCAATCTTGGCGAAGGGGCGTTTCGTCGCCTTGTCTGCCACCAGCTCAACAGCGCCGATAAGACCGGTGCCCCGCGCTTCGCCGACAAGCGGGTGATCGGTGAATGAGCGGATGCCGGCCTGGAACGACGCCTCAAGGCGGGCCGCGTTTCCGATCAGGTCCCGCTCCTCGAAGATGGCGAGATTTTCGAGACCCACCGCCGTGGCAACCGGATGACCTGACGCCGTGAAGCCGTGGCCGAAATTGCCGATCGTTTCGGTGTTGTCGGCGATCGCCTGATAAATCGCCTCCGAGAACATCACCGCGGCCAGCGGCATGTAGGAGGAGGTAATCTGCTTGGAAAGCGTCATGATATCGGGCGTGAAGCTGAATTTCTGGCAGCCAAAGGGCGTGCCGAGCCGCCCGAAACCACAGATCACCTCGTCTGCTATCAGAATGATATTATTTGCCCGGCAGATTTTCTCCACGCCTTCCCAGTACCCGACCGGCGGTGGCAGAACGCCGCCGGCTGCCATAAGCGGCTCTCCTATGAAGGCTGCGATGGTGTCAGCCCCTTCTTCCGCGATCACCGCTTCCAGCTCGGCGAGCAGACGCGCCGTGAAGTCGGCCTCGTCTTCGCCTTCCATGCCGAAACGATAGAAGTGCGGGCAGGTCAGGTGGCGAACGGGAATCGCCGGCAGATCGAAGTCGCGATGATTGATCGGCAGGCCCGTCAGGCTGCCGGAGGCGACAGTGATGCCGTGATAGCCCTTGGTCCGTGCCAGGAATTTCTTCTTTTTGGGGCGGCCCAGCGCGTTGTTCATGAACCACATCATCTTGACGATGGTGTCGTTGGCTTCCGAGCCCGACGACGTGAAGAAAACACGTGTCAGGTTTTCCGGCGTCATCTCCACGAGTTTCTCCGCGAGCCGGATGGACGGCTCATGCGCCTTGGAGGAGAAAATGTGGTAGTAAGGTAGCTTCAGCATTTGCTGATAGGCAGCGTCGGCCAACCGCTTTTCCGAAAAGCCGACGGCCACCGACCACAGCCCCGCGAGCCCTTCGATGTATTCCTTGCCGCGCTCGTCATACACTCGGATGCCGTCGCCGCGACTGATGATCAGCGGCCCGGTTTGTTCGTGCTGACGCAGGTTGGTGTAGGGGTGCATCGTGGTGGCGATGTCGGCGGCGGCGAGAGAGTTGGAAAGCGCGTCCATGGAAGTCCTCAGCGGCTTGTGGAATGGTTCGGGCAGGTGAGTTCGAGATGGTCCCCGATCCCGTGCGTGGAGCTTTCACGATTCGGAAAAATAAATCATGGGAGGCTTGTGGAATGGGTGTCGATGATCCGCCGCATCAGCGCGGCGACGTCGCGCGCATTCGGCGGATCGGAGTGGATGCAGACGGTGTCGAAGTCGACCGGGCGGATCGTGCCGTCTGTCGTGACGAGTTCGCGTCGGGTAAGCGCCCCCACCATTCGGTGCTCGGCAAGCGTCAGGTCGATGGCCGACTGTACGCGCGGGATGATCAGGCTGCCGCCGGGAGAGTAGGCAAGATCGGGAAAGAACTCGCCCACGAAGGCAACGCCGAGTTCAGCTGCTGCTGTCTCGTGACAGGTTCCCGCCATGCCGAAGAGCGGGATGCCGAACGGCTTGACCGCCGCGGCAATCGCCCGGGCAGTGTCCATGTCGTGCGCGGCCATGCCGTAGATGATGCCATGCGGTTTGACATGGCCGAGTTGCCCGCCCTCGGCGGCCAGCATTCCTGTCAGCGCACCGATTTGGTAGAGGAAGGCTGCTGTCAGTTCCTCCGGCTGAAGTTTCATTTCGCGCCGACCGAACCCCTCGCGATCGGGAAGGGAGGGATGCGCGCCAACCTGCTTTCCATGAGAAAGCGCGAGCCGCACGGTCTTCAGCATCGTCCATGGATCGGAGGCGTGGAAGCCGCAGGCGATGTTGGCGCAATCGATATGAGGCATGATGCCGGCATCGTCGCCGAAGCGCCAGTTGCCGTAACTTTCCCCCATGTCGCAGTTCAGGGTGACCATGGTTTGCTTGCCTCAGCCCAGAGTGTTTGCTGCCCAGCCGGGGGCGATGTGCGGGAATTCCGGCGGTGGTTCGCGCTCGTGCAGCAGTCGAAGCACGCGCGGCGGCGTCAGTGGCAGTTGCTGCACCGGCTTGCCGATGGCGCGCGCCAGCGCACAGCCGATCGCCGCGCCCACGGCCAGGATCGGGACCTCGCCCGCGCCCTTGGTGCCTAGAGGCCCCATCGACGGTGCGCCCTCGTAGAGGTCGGCGGCAACCGGAACCACGTCCTGCGCCAGCGGCAGGCGATAGGTCTCGAAATCATCCTGAGCGATGCGTCCGTCGGCGGTGAGCGTCACCTCCTCATGCAACGCATAGCCCAGCCCCTGCACCACGCCGCCCTGTATCTGGCCCAAGATGGCGCGCGGGTTGAGCGCGCGGCCGACATCTTGAACCACGCGATAGGCCAGCACCTCGACATGACCGGTGTCCGGATCAACCGCCACCTCGGCCTCGTGAACGACGAAGACGGGGATGTCGAGCGCATCGATGAAATGCCCCATGGCGCAGCCGGACATTGCCGGAGTGTTCCTGGCGGTAAAGGCTCCGCTTCCTGTGATCGGGCCGGTGGTGGCCTGCGCATGGGCGACGACGGCGGGGATCGACATGACGGAACCGGGACGTCCGGTGATCTCGACACGACCGTCCCGCAGCACCAGGTCTTCCGGTCGGGTCTGGAGCATCTCGCCGGCGGTCCGCAGCAGCTTCTCCCGCACCTCTGCACAGGCGGCGATGCTCGCAGCACCAATGGACACGGTGGTGCGCCCACCGCCAACGCCGACATCGAGGCCAGCTGCGTCGGTATCGGCTTCGCGCACGATCACTTGGTCGGGAGTAAGGCCGAGCTGCCCAGCCACGATCTGCGGCAGGGATTGTACCATCGTACCCGACCCGATCTCGACACCCGACGTGACCAGCGTTGCGCTGCCGTCGGCGTTCAAGTTCACCGTCGCCGCCGAGGGCCCGACGAAAACGAACCATGTGCCGACCGTAGTCGCAATTCCATAGAGCCTGCCGTCGGCCTTCGCTTCTGATGTGCCGGTATTGGCACGCAACGCCTCCATACGATCAAGCATCGGACCCAGCACGTCGGCCTCGAAAACCTGGCCCGTGGCACCGAGATCACCATCTCCCAGGACATTTTTCTTCCGGAACTCCATTGGGTCGAAGCCTAGCGCATCGCAGATTTCGTCGGTGTGTCGCTCCAACGCGAATGTGTTGTAGACGCCGTTGCAAGCTCGGAAAGCACCGTTGGGTGGTGTGTTGGTGTATACGGCGCGGCTGACGAGCCGCGTTGCGCCAACCCTGTAATTGCCGCCCAGCGTGTGCGCCGTCATCGTCGTCAGGAAGACCTGCTCACCGCCATACGCACCGCAATCCATCAGCACGACCGCCTCGCGCCCGGCGATGTATCCTTCGGCGGTGACAGCGGACCGAATGCGGATTTCCGCATTCTCGCGGCAGAGGCAGGTTGCCATCTCTTCCTGCCGGGTGTTTTCCAGGATCACCGTGCGCCCGGTCATCCGCGCTAGAAGTGCCGTGATAGGCTCGATGGACGCATCGAATTTCAGGCCGAACCCGCCACCGACAGGGGGCACAGTGACCCGCACACGCCCGGGTGGAAGATCCATGACCCTTCCGGTGACGTTGCGCACGGTCCAAGGCACCTGCGTGGAGGTCTGGATGTGAGCACGGCCGTCCTCCCAGGAGCCGATGGCAACGCGCGGTTCGAAGGGCACATGGCTCTGCCGACCGACGGTGAAGCTGCTCTCGACAATGCGTATATCGGGACGGGCGAAGGCCGCATCGACGTCACCGCGGCTGGATTTTGCCTCCCATGCGATGTTGCCGGCACGTGCACCGCCCTCCGTGATCACCTCATAGCCGCGCCAGCCCTCGTGGACGAGGCGGGCGGCAGGCTGGAGCGCTTCGGCCATGGTGAACACCGGTGCCAGCGGCTCGACCTCGAGCATGATGGCGGCAAGTGCCGCCCGCGCTTGCTTCTCCGACTCGGCGGCGATGACGGCGATTGGCTCGCCGTGATAGCGGATCGTGTCGATCGCCAAGAGCGGATGATCGGCAATGCCGATGCCGTAGAGCCCTGGCGCATCGGCGCCGGTCGCCACCGCGCGCACGCCAGGACAGCGAAGTGCCGCCGAAACGTCGAGCTTGCGGATACGCCCCGCGGGAACGGTCGACCGCAGCAGCACGGCATGCAACATGTCGGGGCGAATCCGGTCGTTGGTGTATTTCGTCCGCCCGCGCAGCTTGTCCTGCGCATCGCGGCGGGGAAGATTCATCACCGTGGCGGACAGCTCAGACATGGATGCCTCCCACCAACTGGCCAGCCTTCCGCGCTTGGTCGAGGCATTCGGCCACGGCGTCGACGATCCGCTCATATCCCGTGCAGCGGCAGATGTTGCCGACCATCGCCGCCTTGATTTCGGGACGGCTCGCATGCGGATTGTCACGCACGAACGCCGAAAGGCTCATGACCATTCCCGGAAAACACATGCCGCATTGCACGGCATCGGCCGCCTCGAAATTGACCTGGAGCGGGTGCAGCGCCTGGTTTCCAGAACTCATTCCTTCGATGGTCGTCACCGCGCATCCATGGACAAGTCCAACCGGCTTCAGGCAGGACAGCACCGCTTCGTCGTCGACATGCACCGTGCACGCGCCGCAAAAGCCTTCGCGGCACACGGCTTTGGTCCCCGTCAGGAATCGTTCGTGCCGCAAGATGTCGACGAGCGGCGTCATCGGATCGCCATCAAAGCGGCAGTCCTCGCCATTCAGCTGGAATGTCACTGTCATGCCAGGCCCCCGGTCTTGAGAAGTGCGGCAACACCGCGCTTGACCAGCGGCGGAAGGACCTGGCGCCGGTACCAACCCTCCGCTTCCTTGCCGTCGCGGCCCTGAAAATCATTGTGCTCCAGTGCAAGCTCGGCGGCGCGTTCCGGATCGAGCGCGGAGGCCGGGCCTGCCCTCATGGCCTGTTCGAGCGCCGTCCAGCGCCGCGCTACCGGCTCCACCGAGCCGACGGCGATGCGACATCGTTTGTCCTTGTCCACCCCGAGGGAGACGATGGCGACCGGATAGTCGCCGGCTTTCCGAAGCGGCAGGCGGATATGAGCACTTGCGGCCAGGTCGCGGCGCAGATGAATTTTCGTCACAATCGCTTCGGCCAGCAGCGTATGCCTGTCTTTGAGGAAATCCGAAATACCGAGGAGTTTTGGACCTTCGAACGTCTCCAGTTCCACCGTCGCCTCACAGACGAGAAGCGCGGGGGCGAGATCGGCGGCGGCAAAGTCGAGGGCACAAAGGTTGCCGCCCACGGTGGCGACCCTTCGGATGCCGGGATTGGCCGCACCGTCCGCTGCGGCAACCAGACCTTCGAAGCCCACTTCCCCGTGCAACGCGCGGCCAAGGACTGCTTGGGTGACGGTTGCGCCGATCACGACATGGTCCGGTTCGATTTCGACCTTGGACAAGGCCGGTATTCGGTGGAGTGCGACCACCGCTTCGGGAAGGTCGACCCCGCGCCGTGGATCCCGCATCATCCAGGTGCCGCCGGCAAGCACCGCTGCACCTCGCCGGCGTGCGGCCATTGCCTCTTCAATAGTGCTGGCTGCGGTGAACGATCGTTCCACGCTTGGTGCCATCTGTCATACCCCTCGGAAGCAGCCAACTTTCGCGGCGCTGCAGCATTGTTGCTCCACCTTAGGCTCCTGTGAAATAGTAATTCTTTGAATACGGTATCGAAAAAACAGATAACTCTGGCATCCTGCGAGCGCCCGCAAGGTTTGCGGCGCGCTCATTAGCGCTCAGGCCCAGTGGGCGACCGTCCGTTTCTCAAAGCTCTCACGGAACTGGGCGGTGGTTTTGGGAAGGAGTTCGCCAGTCTCCCAGTCGAGGATCACAGCGTAGTGCCGAACCGCATCGAGCGTATCGATCTCGCCGGAGCGGTATTTGCGCGCGACCTCCTCAGGATCCATGCGTGCCCAGTCCTTCCGTTTCGCCCGGATGTCGGCACGGCAAGCTTCGGTTGCCGTCTCGTCGATTTCGTACTGGCACAGGTCGCGGTCGATTTCACGGATCACCACGCCATAGTCAGTCTTGGCGCGCTCCAGAGAAACGTAGTCGTCGATCACGTCGTCCATCACCTTGCGAGGCTCGCGCTCCAGTGGATCGCCGAAACCGCCGCCGCCGGCCGTCGGACGAGCGAACTGGTCGCCTGTGTGGACGGAGTAATCGGAGAACACGGAGCCGAGCCAGATCTCGGTCTCTTCTCCCGCGCGCTTCATGGTCAAGCCGTGGGGCATCGACGGCAGGCCTCCTTCGACACCCCAGACGACAGCGCGCTCGCGGTCGCAAATATAGGACATGACGGCATTTTCAGCCTCAAGCAACAACGAGGTTTTCTGCACGCCGACGCCGCCCCGCCATTTGCCGGGCCCGGCTGAATCCTGCTTGATCTGGAACTCGATCGTCCGAGTCGGGTTCACCCGCTCGTTGCCTTCGTTGGGTTGCGACATCAGCCCGGTTCCGAAGCAGGCGGTGGTGACATCTGCACCATCCTTGCCGTTGCGCCCGCCCCAGCCGCCGGGCAGCCATTCGTAGAACATGAAGATCGGCTTTTCGGGTTTGCGCGCGTCACGTCCCCCGGCCAGCAGATATTCGAGGTTGAAGGCGCAGGCGATCGCGCGTTCGGGCATGATCTTCGACCACATCTCGAAGATCGCGTTCATGATCTTTTCGAACGGCATCAGGAACCCGGTCACCGCCACCGGCCATTCCGCGCTGACGATGCTGTTCTTTGGCGCGATCACCTCGATCATCCGGTAAAACCCACTGTTGAGTGGAAGGTCCGGGAAGAAGGTCTTCATGCCGGCGACCACGGCCGAGAAGGTCGCGCCCGGGGCCGAATTGTACATCGAGGCAATGGTCGAATGGCTTCCCGTAAAATCGTAGTGGATCGTGTCGCCCTTGATCGTCATCTTGATGCGGATCGGGATCATGCCTTCGCCGGCACCGAGATCCCGGTCGATGTAGTCGACCGTCTCCCAGGTGCCGTCGGGCAGCTCCGCGAGACGCTTTCGCACGGCACGTTCGACGTAGTCCTGAACCTCCTCCATACCGCGCATGACCTGGCCGCGCCCATACTTCTTGACCAACCGCAACAGTTCGCGCTCGGCAGCCTGCGTCGCCTGCGCCTGGGAATGGATGTCGCCAATGATCGATGCCGGATCGCGCGTGTTGGCCGCAATCATGTTGGCGACGTCGGAGCAGAAGCGGCCGCGCTGGAAAAGGCGCAACGGCGTGATCCGCAGGCCTTCGCGAAACATGTCTCGGGCGGTGACGTCGAAGGAACCCGGCACCGAGCCGCCGAGATCCGACCAGTGTCCGTTCGACTGGGAGAAGCCGATCAGTTTGTCTTCGTCGAAGATCGGCCGGACGAGCCGAACATCGCTGAAATGCGTACCGCCGGCGTAGGGATCGTTGATTGCGTAGACGTCGCCGGGTGCCATATCGCCTTCGAAGACTCGGATCACCTCCTTGCACGTGTTGTGCAGTGTACCGACATGGACCGCGATGTCGTAGTTGCCCTGGGCGACCGAGTTGCCATCGGCGTCGTGTAGGGCGTTCGAAAAGTCTCGGTTGTAGATGACGAAGGAATAGCAGGTGCGAAGCATCTGTTCGGCCATCTGGTCGACGGTGGTGATGAAGGAGTTCTTCAGCACCTCGAACGTTACCGGATCGAGGCCAGGGCTCGTTTCAATCAGCTTTGTCATGTCTCAGCCTTTCGTCACGATGAGAATGTTCAGGAAGCCATCGACGGTCGCGCTCATTCCCGGCGGAACCACGGTGGTGGAATCGAACTGTTCGACAATGGCAGGCCCTGTGAAGGCAGCGCCGGCACTGAGTTGCTCACGCTCATACACGGCCGCGTCATGAGATACGCCGTCGAACCAGACGCTGCGGCGGCCGACCGGCTGTGCCTTATGCGGCAAGACTTCATGCCGCGGTATTTCGGCTTTCGGGACGATGCCGATCGCCTTGACCGCGATGCGGAAGATTGACACCGGCGCCTCTTCGCGGCGGTAGTTGAACTCGCGCTCGTGCTCATTGTGGAATGCCTCTATCAGCGAGCAGATGCTCTCGATCCGCGCCGGGGCTGACACCGCAAGCGAGCGCCACTGGCCCTGGTACATCATCTCGACCGTACGCTGCAGCGCCATGTCTTCCCGCGCCACGCCCTCATGGGCCAGACGCCCAACGGCCTGTTCTTCCATCAGAACAAAGGCTGTCTGCATCTCGGCAGGCGAGACAGTCGAAGCATCGGCCATGAAGCTTTCGGAGAAATCGTGCTGGACGTCGACGAGAAGGCAACCGAGCGCGGAGGTGACGCCGGGATTGGGCGGCACGATCACGGTTGGAATCGAAAGCTCCTTTGCCACGGCCGCTCCGTGCAAAGCGCCTGCACCGCCAAATGCGACGAGTGCAAAGTCTCGTGGGTCATAGCCTCGGCTGATGGAGAGAAGCCGGACGGCATTGCCCATATTGGCGTTGGCGACGGCGATGATCGCCTCGGCCGCTTGATGGAGTTCCATGGCGAAGGGTGCCGCCACAGTCTCCTGCACCGCCTGGGCGGCCAAGGCGGGGTCGAGCGTGATCTTGCCGCCTGCAAGGCTGGTGCCGAGACGACCGAGCACGACATTGGCATCGGTGTTGGTGGCGGTGCGGTTGCCATTCTTGTAGCAGGCCGGGCCCGGAAAGGCGCCGGCGGACTGCGGTCCGTTGCGCAAGCTGCCGCCCTCGTCTTGCCATGCCAACGACCCGCCGCCCGCACCGATGGTCAGCACTTCGATGGAGGGGAAGCGGATCGGATATCCGAATTCGATGTACCAGTCTTTTGTGATGCGCGACTCCCCGTTCCATGCAAGCGAGACGTCGGTGCTGGTGCCGCCCATGTCGAAGCCGATCGAGTGCGGGAAGCCACAGAGATTTCCGATGAAGCGGCTTGCGATCGCGCCCGCAGCGATGCCCGATCCTGCCAGGCGGGCTGAGAAATCCCTGACGCTTGCGGGTGTCATGACCCCGCCACCGCTGTGCAGCAACAGGAGATCTCGCTTGTATCCGGCCGCGGCAAGCTTTTCTCCAAGACGCGACACGTAGTCGACGACGACCGGGGCACAGACGGCGTTGGCCATGGTGGTGGAAAAACGTTCGTGCTCAAAGATTTCCGGCATGACCTCCGAGGAGATCGAGACCGGCAGATCCGGCATGGCCTCCTTCAGGATCTCACGCATGCGGCGCTCATTGGCGCCGTTGACATAGGAGTTCATGAAGCAGACGGCGATGGACTTGACCTGCCGTTTCTTGAGAATGTCCGCGACACGGCGCGCAGCCACTTCGTCCAGCGCTTCCAGGATCGTGCCCTCGGCACTGACCCGTTCGCGGACGGTCAGCCGGTCCCGGCGCGGGATATAGGGCTTGGCGACATCCTTGTAGGTGTCCCAGAGATCTTCCTTGTTGGCGCGGCGGATCTCGACAACGTCACGGAAACCCTCGGTGCAGACCATCGCGGTGCGCGGCAGGCGGCGGGTGATCAACGCATTGGTGGCGACCGTCGTGCCATGAGAGAACATCGTCACCTGTGAAAGATCGATGCGACCCTGCTCCACGCCATTCATTATGGCCCGCATGGGATCGTCAGGCGTGGAGGCGGTCTTTTCGATGCGGATCGCGCCGCTATCTTCGTCCATGATGCAGATGTCGGTGAAGGTCCCTCCGACATCGACGGCAACTCTAATTCGGCTCATGACAGTTCCTTCGCAGGGTCTTTGCGGGCAAAGCCCGGCTTTCGCCGCCCCTTACCGGGCGACGATCTCAATAGATTGTGGAATTGGCCCGGATTTCGTCGGGTCTAGTGCCGCTCTCTCGAGGTCGAGGCGTGGCCTGCCCGGTTCGCGGCTTCGCGACGAGTATCGGTCGGTGCGCAGCCGAACCGCGTCCGGTAGTGCTTGCAGAACTGAGACTGGTCGGCGAAGCCCCAGCGGTAAGCGATCTCGGCAACGCTGCTGATGTTGGTCACCGACATCAGCTCCTCGGCGCAAAGTTCAAGCCGGGCGTCGCGGATGAAACCGTTGATCGACTGGTTGCTGTCCTGAAAAAGAACCTGCAGGTAACGCAAGGAGATGCCGCAGGCATCAGCCACCGCCTGCGGGCCGAGGCCGGAATTCTTCAGGTTGTCGCGAATGTACTGCTCGGCGCGATGCAAATGGCCAGCCCGGATGGACGAAATGTTGCTGTCCAGCACGCGATCGTCGCTCACGATCGACAGGCACAGCATTTCCAGGATGTGCCTGCCCATCATCTCACGAGCGGCTTCAGTGATCTCATCGACATGGCCGATCGTGGTTCGCACCGTGTCGAGAAAGAGCGCTGCGATGCCTTGGGTCGCGTCGAAACTGAGCGCACTGAGCCGTTCGGCGGATCCGATCCGTGCCCGAACGCTCGATGACGGCACCTTCAGAACCCACAGCGCGTTTGGCTTGCCGTGCCAGAATTCGTAAGGCGCATCTCCCCTCTCAACGAGGAAGCCCCCCGGTCCGCAATTGACGGTTCTCGACCCTTGCGAGAAATTCACCTCCGATATTTCGGGGATGGTGATGAGCAGGCTGGCGTCACGCTCGTTGAGGAAATGGCGGCGGTGGCGGCGATAGCTTACGGCATCGCAGCGCATTTTTGAAACGCTGACGAGCCCGAGGGAGAAGGTTTCCAGCGCGCCTGAAAATTCGCGACGGTTCCGATACTCGGTGTCGAGCGGAAAATAGGCTTCGGTAACAGCGGCTTGCCAGGCATCACCGCCCGCGGGACCGCCGATCGTATCGACGACGTATTTCATTCCCCGACCTTTCTGGTTGGCCCGGTTAGCCCGGTGTTTTTCTGAAGATTACAGGAATCCGCCGGCGTGTATTGGTCAAAAACGAATAAACTTATGTGGTCGTTTGGCAGTTGGCTCGCTTTCCCATGCCGTCGCGATTGCCTAAAACCTCCCAGCGATGCGCCTATCAAGTGTTTTTGTCGTTTGGATCGTGCCACGACGTCTGCTTTTGGATAGTAGCAAGGCTCCCCGGAACGACCGAGATGTCTAAGTCGGCTTCAGGGTCACGTCGAGACCTCAAGCAGCACGCGCCAAGCTGCTTTGGCGCTGACCAAACCAGCCGATTTGCATGCCAGAGTACGCCGCAGCTCTCCACGACGGTAATGCCTCTTTACACCCGGCTCCAATCGGGCTTGAGATAAGTCCAGTCGCTTGGAAGGAAGGCAAGAGCAGCAAGAGCAACCAACACCGAACGGAGATCAAGTGGGCGCCGGCTGCTCTATGCTGCCGGCCGTACTCCCCTCATTCCCACTCAATGATCAATTATGTCTATAACCGCTTGTTTTAATTGAGAAAATATTATCATCTCGCCAAGTAATACCGTCAAGAATACCGTCGGATTCTTAGGCTGTTGAAAAGACTAAAACAATGTGGTCGCCGTCGCGGTATGCACACTTTTGACTGCATTATTTACGACTGCCATTCGGCGAGGTCAAAGCCGGAGTTCACAGACCATACGGCAAGGACGGTCTTGCTCATGCTCGACAGCCCTAGGTCGAGTAGATGGGAATGGGCTGGCAGGAGATGGGTGTCGTGTCGAGTCCTGTCGATCCTCGGTCGACCAAAGCTTCGCATTCTCATCTGCTGTGATATTGTGTGGGCACACCTTTTTGAGGTCGTTCATTGGCAAGTCTTTGATGCTTGAAATTCTTCGGTGCTAGCAACATCATGTAATACGCTGGCAGGTTGACGACAAATCTCCTGTTCGATGGAGCTTGTCGTGCATTTTTTTGGATGAATCACCGTGCTAGCGTGGACACATAGGCCCAATGATCCTCTGTCCTTCAACGTTTCCGCTTCGGAAGACGACCCAAGAAAGGCTTTCTCGGCAGTACTTTCGCGTACTGAAGTACGGAAAAATTAGAATGCCTCTCCATCTGGTCGGGGAAACGATCGAGAAGACACGCAGAGACGGGCAAACTGGTGAAGCTGATGCGCGGCATCTACGTCGATGCCGATGATGACATCGACACGGTGCTCCTCCGACACGCTGTTCGCATGTCCCAATATCTATACCCGCGTGCTATCTCTCTGCAGCCATTTCCGTGCTGCTCGGCCCAACGCGCGACGGTGGCCTCTTCCTAAGCGGTCGACGTAAGCAGCCGACCCGACTCCGTTTCACTCAGGATGATTCAGAACGAAGGCCCGCCAACCCCTCTGTCGCACAAGCAGGATCAACGACATTGTGAACGAGTTCCGGATGGCAGTCTCTTCCTTGCACCAGCGATTCCTCGAGGCCTTTCGGCTACGCAGAGAGGATGCAGCGTCAATGGACGACGCCATGCGGGAGGCGATCGCGAAAAGGCTCATAGAGGAATACAGCAGCGCGAAGACGCGGTGTGGACGCTTGCGCGCGAAAACCAATGTGTCGCGAAGGCCAACAGGCCGAAGGCTATGTGCTCCGTCGCCGCGGTCGTCCCGGTGCGCAACGAAGCTGCGATGGATCTGATCGTGGCCTGGCCATTGCCGGCGACTATATGCATATCACCGTTGCCGAGGTCCGTTGGGTTCGCCAGCGCGGACGCGTTCGTTGGCGGGATGTCGCCGAAGGGGCCTATTGGCGCGAGCAGGTCGTCACAATTCAGACGCTTGTCATTGATCGTCTGCCGGCGTCGGTTCGCTCCGCGATGTTTCCTGCGGATGGTTATTGCGAAATCCGGCCGACCGGGCGCGAGTCGCCGCGTGAGCTTGGATTTCCCCGCAATGTTGGGATCCGTAAACTTGAAGATCGCCTCCTCGATTTGCACACGCGCAACGACTGCGTTTGGTCGCGCAGCGGATCGATCCGCGCTGACGCGCTTGTTTGCCGGGCGCAACTCGGTTCGCGCGCGCGATCGTCTGCATCAGAGTGTGGTTCTTCATTGGCTTGTCGAGATAGATCGTCGAGCAGGTTGGCACGTCGAAGCCGGTGATCCACATGGCGCAGACGAAGACCAGTCTCGACCTCCCCACCTCCTGGAGCAAGGCTTAAAGCGGAACCGACGAGTTCACCGCCCGGATGCAGGAGGCCATCAACGGGATGATGCTGGACATGATCGCCGCGACTGCCCGCAAGGACTATGACGACAGGCGGCGGCGGCAGGCCCAGGGTATCCAGAAGGCCAAGCAGGAAGGGCGCTACCGGGAGCGGCCTGAGGACCAGGAGCGCAATGCGGCCATAGTGAAGATGCTCAAGGCGGGCCAGTCCTGGAACAACATCGTGGCCGCAACCGGGGCCTCCAGGCGCACCTTGGCTAGGCTGGCGAAGCGGAGCCATTTAGCGTTCCCCTCGGCACGTCATAAGCAGGTGGTCCGTACCGTCTGCCCTACGCACTCCAACCGCTGGACAAGGATAGCCCCGCAGCGCGTGCTCATGTCGGTCTGAGGTACCGCCACCGGGCAGCCTCTCGGCGTCTGGCGGTCGTCTCGCTGGGGCCTGTGTGGGTGGAACCGAGGGGGCACGGGGGGTGCCACGCATAAGCCTGTTATCCGATGGGTCGTAAGAAAATTTGGCCCGGATATTCCGACCCCTCCTTTTGACCCCGTTGAACCCGCTCACCCGAATTGTCTATCCGAGCTAGCTCAAGCGGCCGATTTGGGGGCGATCTATATCGGCTACTAATGACCTGTCGCTTGACGCTGGGGTAGATTGGGTGGGCACGCGCGTCAGGCCGGAGTGTAGGCTGGGGTACGGAAGTCGCAATCTTTGAAGGTCCGTCCCCGGCCGCACTCTTGAGACACCCGCCCGGGTGGCCTTGGGGGGCGGCACTAGCCGGCGTAAGACTGACAGGGTGCCCAAGGCTCCGCTGTCTGGGTCCTGTCATCGCTCAGTCACTATTTAGTTGTGCTGCCACTGCACCCTGCTAAGGCAGCTCAAAGCAGCGGGGACTAACCCCAAGCCCCCCACCCGGTCCCCGCTGCTCATTTACCGTCGCAATGACGTCAAGGCCCGCGTGACCACCTACAACATCGCAGCACACGCCAGTACCCGGCATGATCGTCAAGGCTTTCCGGTGCCGTTGCGGCTCAACGCGCTGCGTTCACGGCGGAATTCGTGCAGGGAGAGATTCGCGCGGTAGGCGCACTGGACGGGCGCGCATAATCGCCGACGCAAACCTCACCACAGAAACAATCCACCTCGATCACGAAATCCCAAACATCGTCCTCAAAACGAGCATTCCTCTCGACCTGCTGATCGGAACCTACCGAACAAGCAAATTGCGAGCGCCTTGCTTTAGGATTGCCAGGCGCTTCGGCAGGCATTTGCAGACCATCGATTGCGATAAGCGCTCCTTCTGGCGATGCCACTTAGGTTATGATGAATTGCAAAAAGCTCAGACTGTTTGGCTGGCCATCGATTCCGGCCGACTGCTCGGCCATTAATTTCACATAATTTCACATTCCAAACAGAGACGAAAGTTGGCCCAGCGCTTACGGCCGAAACGCTCGCTTAGGCAGTTGGATGCACCGTAACGGGGGCGAAGCTTCCGCGCCGATTCCAAATCCTTTGCTCTTCGGCCGTCCCCTCGTCCGTCTTGACTAGTACGAGCCCACAGCCTATTTCAGCGCCACGTTAGCACTCTCCACCGGCGAGTGCTAACCACGCTCCGGCAACGGAGAACCTTTCAACCTCCGCACCAGGGATATCCAAAATGGCAAAGTCGAATTTCCGGCCGCTGCATGACCGCGTGGTCGTTCGTCGGGTCGAATCCGAATCCAAGACCTCCGGCGGGATCATCATCCCCGACACGGCGAAGGAAAAGCCGCAGGAAGGCGAGATCATCGCCGTTGGTTCCGGCGCCCGCGACGAAGCCGGCAAACTCGTCCCGCTGGACGTCAAGGCCGGCGATCGCATCCTGTTCGGCAAGTGGTCGGGCACCGAAGTCAAGCTCAATGGCGAAGACCTTCTGATCATGAAGGAATCCGACGTCATGGGCATCATCGGCTGAATCTCGGCCTCACCGTCACTTAAACCCCAGGGCTCAATTCAAGCCCCTGCCAGGAGCTAAAAATGGCTGCCAAAGACGTAAAATTTTCTCGCGATGCCCGTGAGCGCATGCTGCGCGGCGTCAACATCCTCGCCGACGCTGTGAAGGTCACGCTCGGCCCCAAGGGCCGCAACGTCGTCCTCGACAAGTCGTTCGGCGCACCGCGCATCACCAAGGACGGCGTCACCGTCGCCAAGGAAATCGAACTTTCCGACAAGTTCGAGAACATGGGCGCGCAGATGGTCCGCGAAGTTGCTTCGAAGACCAACGACATCGCCGGCGACGGCACCACGACCGCGACCGTTCTGGCGCAGTCGATCGTCCAGGAAGG
>NZ_JBVVQU010000027.1:70864-89136 GCF_055811555.1 Mesorhizobium sp. WSM4813 | reverse complement strand
GGCCCCGAAAACCTCGCTCTGCTTCGGCGCTTCTGCCTCAATACCTTTCGAGCCGACAGCAAAAAGGACACCATGCGTGGCAAAATGATGCGTGCAGGCTGGAACGATGCTTATCTCTTCCAGCTCATGACTCAAATGCGATAGCCCTGCCCTTGAGGGGAGGGTGCCTCGCGGAGCGAGGCGGGTGGGGTCGTCTCACGTCGAGCACTGCCGCAACGACCCCGCACGTCCATTCGGCGGCTGTCCACCCTCCCCTCAAGGGGGAGGATCGCCGCGCTCCGGTACCATCAACGGGATTTCCACCACCCCGGCAGGCTGATAGACTCGGCCTCGTCTGCGGAGGAGACGGCGATGCCGATCAATCTCGACGAGTTGAAGAATGCCACCAACCTGCGCGGCCGCCGCCCGCGCAATGGCGCCACGTTTATCGCGCCGGTCGACGGCCGGGCGCATGTGTCGGGCGAGCGCACCGTTCCGCTGCTGCAGCAGGCCATCCCGGCGCTGCTTTCGGACACCGTCAGCAAATACGGCACGCTCGATGCCGCCGTCTTCGTCGACCAGGACAAGCGCTTCACCTGGAGCGAACTTTCAGACACGGTGGATGCCTTGGCCGCAGGCTTCCTGGCGCTTGGCCTGGCAAAAGGCGACCGCGTCGGCATCTGGTCGCCCAACCGCTGGGAATGGCTGGTGACGCAATTCGCCACCGCGCGCATCGGCCTGATCCTGGTCAACATCAACCCGGCCTACCGCCTGACAGAGCTGGATTATGCGCTGAACAAGGTTGGCTGCCGTGCGCTGGTCACGGCCGTCAAATTCAAGAACTCCGACTATCTCGGCATGATCGAGACGCTGGCGCCGGAGATCGCGACTGCAACGCCGGGCAAACTTGAGGCGAGAAAATTGCCGGCGCTAAAAATCGTCATCCGCATGGGCGAGGAGAATTCGCCCGGCATGTTCAATTTCGGCGACGTGCTGGCGATGGCCGGGCGCGACGAGCATGACAGCCTCGATCGTATCTCCGAGGGGCTGAAGCCCGGCGACGCCATCAACATCCAGTTCACCTCTGGCACAACAGGCGCACCAAAGGGCGCGACGCTGACCCACAACAACATCGTCAACAACGGCAATTTCGTCACCTCGGCGATCAGGCTCACCGTCGACGACCGGCTGTGCATCCCGGTGCCGCTCTATCACTGCTTCGGCATGTCGATGGGCACGATCGGCTGCGTCACCAAGGGCGCGACCATGGTCTTCCCCGGCGAGGGCTTTGATGCCGGCGCCACGCTGAAGGCGGTGGCGGGCGAGCGCTGCACCGGCCTCTACGGCGTGCCGACCATGTTCGTCGGCATGCTCGACCATCCGGATTTTGACACCTTCGATCTCACCAGCCTGCGTACCGGCATCATGGCCGGCTCGCCGTGCCCGATCGAGGTGATGAAGAAGGTGGTGTCGCTGATGCACATGGCAGAGGTGACCATCGCCTATGGCATGACCGAGACCAGCCCGGTGTCGTTCCAGAGCAGCGTCGACGATCCGCTGGAAAAGCGCGTCTCGACGGTCGGGCGCGTCCACCCCCATGTCGAGGTCAAGGCGATCGATGCCGATGGCGCAACCGTTGCGGTCGGCGCGCCGGGCGAGCTCTGCACCCGCGGCTATTCGGTGATGAAGGGCTATTGGGACGACGAGGAAAAAACCCGCGAGGCGATCGACGCCGACGGGTGGATGCACACCGGCGACCTCGCCACCATCGACGCCGAGGGTTACTGCAACATCGTCGGCAGGGTCAAGGATATGGTCATCCGCGGCGGCGAGAATGTCTATCCGCGCGAGGTCGAGGAATTCCTCTATCGCCACCCCAAGGTCAGGGAAGCGCAGGTTTTCGGCATTCCCGACCCGAAATACGGCGAGGAGCTTTGTGCTTGGATCGTGCTCAAGCCGGGCCAGATCGCCACCGAGCAGGAGATCAAGGCCTTCTGCGCCGGCCAGATTGCCCACTATAAGATCCCGCGCCACATCCGCTTCCTCACCGAATTACCGATGACGGTGACCGGCAAGCCGCAGAAGTTTCTCATGCGCGAAGCGATGGTCGAGGAACTGGGGCTGGTGACGCCGAAGACCGCCTGAGCGGGCAACGGGCTTCCGTTCGTACTTACGCGTTTGAAGAACAGAGGCGTTGTCTCAATGCCGGACGACAATGACCCGGTCGAACGCGGCCTCCCCGCTGAGATCTGCGACGACGGACCCGAGCCAGCACCAGTGACAGACCGCGATAAGATCGTACTGCTAGCCGGGAAGCGTGGACGTGACCTCCCGCTTCGTCTTGCGCGCGGCGCGCCATTCCTCAAACCGTTGCAGGATGACGAAGAAGGAAGGCACGAAGAGCACGGCGAGGCAGGTCGAGGCAATCATCCCGGAAAAGACCGTGATGCCGATCGACTTACGCGCGCTGGCCCCGGCGCCCGTCGCCAACACCAGCGGCGCGACACCAAGGATAAAGGCGAAGGACGTCATCAGGATGGGGCGGAAGCGCGCTCGCGCCGCCTCGATCGCCGCTTCGACGATCGGTCTGCCGGCGGCGCGTAGCTCGCGCGCGACCTCGACGATCAGGATCGCGTTCTTGGCGGACAGCGCGATCAGCAGGATCAGGCCGATCTGCACGTAGAGATTATTGTCGATGCCGAGCCCGTTGAGGACCAGGACCGGACCCACCAGCGCCAGCGGCGCGGCCAGCAAGATCGAGATCGGGGCCAGCCAGCTCTCATATTGGCCTGCCAGCACCAGATAGACCAAGAGCAGCGCCAGGCCGAACACCAGATAGATCTGGCTACCGACGAGCTTTTCCTGAAAGGACAGCGCCGTCCAGTCGTAGCCGGTGCCGGGCGGCAATGTTTCGGCCGCGACCTCCTCCATCAGCTTGATCGCGTCGCCCGACGAGAAACCTTGCGCCTGCACACCGATGATCGATGCCGAGGGATAAAGGTTGTAGAGACTGATCAGCGACGGGCCGACGCTCGGTGTGACCGTCAGCAGCGTTCCGAGCGGGATCATGTCGCCGCTCTGGTTGCGCACGCTCAGGCGGGCGATATTCTCGGGTGTGAGGCGAAATTGCGCATCGCCCTGCACATAGATCTGGAACACCCGCCCGAACTTGTTGAACTGACTGACATAAGTCGAGCCTAGATAACCGGCGAGCGTCTGGAAGACCTGGTCCGCGGTCAGGCCCAGGGTTTGCACCTTCTCGCGGTCGATCTCGACCGTGTATTGCGGGACGTTTGCCCGGAACGGCGCCGATACGCGCTGGATACCTGACTGCGTCTGAGCAGCCCTGGTCACCGCCGCGACCGCGCCTTGCAGCTTGGCAAGGTCGAAGCTGCCGTCACGCAGCTCGACCTGCATGGTGAAGCCGGCAGCGTTGCCGATGCCCTGGATCGGCGGTGGCGGCAGCACCAGTACAGTTCCGTCACCCATGTCGGACAGATTCCTGTTGAGCGTTGCGTAGAGCGAGGCAAGATCCTCGCCCTTGCCGCGCAAGCTCCAGTCCTTGAGGATGATGTAGGCGACGCCGGCATTCGCCAGTGTCGAATTGTTGTCGAGTGCCGAGATACCGGCGATCGTCACGACCTGATCGACGCCTGGGGTGGCCTTGGCGAGCTTCGAAACCTGTTGCAGCGTCTCCTGTGTACGGCCAAGTGCGGCGCCATCGGGCAGTTGAACCGCGGCGAGCATGTAGCCCTGATCCTCGATCGGAATGAAGCCGGTGGCCACGCGCGATATGCCATAGCCCGCCGCACCGATGATCAGCAGCGCAATGATGGCCATCACCGTGCTGTGACGCACCATGGAGCCGATCAAGCCGGCATAGCGGTTCTCCATACGCTGGTAGATCGTGTTGAAGCCGCGGAAGAAGACATTGCGCTGGTCCGGCGGCACCGGGCGCCTCAGCCAGGTCGCACACTGGGTCGGCTTGAGCGTTGCCGCGTTGATGGCGCTGATTATGGCAGTTGCCGCAATCACAAGTGCGAATTGCGCGTACATTTGCCCCGTGAGCCCGGGCAGGAACGCAGCCGGCAGGAACACCGCCATCAGCACCAAGGTGATGCCGATGATCGGTCCCAACAGCGCGTTCATGGCGGCAATCGCCGCGTCGTGGCCCGACATGCCGCGCTCCATGTTGTGAGCGGCTCCCTCGACCACGACGATGGCGTCGTCGACGACGATGCCGATGGCAAGCACGATGGCGAACAGAGTCGACAGATTGACCGAGAAGCCGAGCGCGGCCATTGCCGCGAACGCCCCGATGATCGTCACCGGAACGGTCGTTGCCGGCACCAGCATCGCCCGCCAGTCCTGCAGGAAAAGCAGGATGACGATGAGCACCAGGACGGCAGCTTCGATCAGCGTCTTGTAGACCTCGTGGATCGCCTGGCTGACGAAAATCGTGGTGTTGAAGGGGATCGAGTATGCCAGGTCTTGCGGAAACTCGCGTGACAGTTCCTTCATCCTGGCCTCGACCTTGCCGGCCACATCGAGCGCATTGGCGCCCGGCGACAGGAAAACGGCCATGCCCGCAGCCGGCTGGCCATCGAGATTGAAGAACTGCCCATAGGTCTGGGCGCCGAGCTCGACCCGGCCGATGTCGCGCACGCGCGTCATGTCGCCATTGGCGCCGGTCTTGACGATCACGGCGCCGAACTGATCGGGATCGTCAAGGCGGCTGGACACCTCGACCGTGTATTGGAAGGATTGGCCGTCGGGCGCCGGCGGCGCGCCCATCTGGCCCGCGGTGACCTGTTCGCTCTGCTGCCCCAGCGCCTGGACGACATCCTGCGTGGTAAGGCCGCGCGCCTGCATCTTCTCGGGATCGAGCCAGACGCGCATGGAATACTGGCCGGCGCCGAACACATTGACATTGCCGACCCCCGGTATCCGGGAGAGCTCATCCTTCAGCTGGATGGTCGCGTAATTGGCGAGATAAAGGCTGTCATATTGCCTATCAGGCGAAGTCAGCGTGACGATTTCGAGGATCGAGGTCGACTTCTTCTGAACGGTGACGCCTTGCACCTGGACCGCTTGCGGTAGCCCCGCAAGCGCAGAGGACACACGGTTCTGCACACGCACTTGCGCCTGATCGAGATCGGTGCCAATCGCGAAGGTGACGGTCAGGTTATAGGTGCCATCCGATGCAGCATAGGACTGCATGTAGATCATGCCCTCGACGCCGTTAACCTGCTGCTCGATCGGCAACGCCACCGTGTCGATCACCGCACGCGCGCTCGCTCCCGGATAGCGCGTCGTCACCGAAACGGTAGGCGGCACCACGTCGGGATACTGCGCCACCGGCAGGGCAAACAGCGAGATGATGCCGATCACGACCATAAGGATGGCGATTGCGTTGGCCAGGACAGGCCGCTCGATGAAGAACTTGGAGATCATTGCGCCGCGCCGTCCGTGGCGGCCGCTTCCAGTTTCTTCTCTTGCGGTTCGATCTTCTGGCCAGGGACGGCCGTCGACAGGCCGGAGACAAGGACACGGTCATCCGGCGCGACACCTTTGGTGATGACACGCAACGTTCCGACCAGTTGACCGATCTCAACCGGCCGCTGCTCGACGACATCATCCTTTCCGGCGACGAGCATGTAGCGGCCCTTCTGGTCGCTGCCGATCGCCCGGTCGGGAATGAGCAGCATGTCCGGCTCTTCGCCCAGTGGCACGCGCACGCGCACGAAATAGCCCGGCAGCAGCGCCCGGTCTTCATTGGGCAGCACGGCGCGGACCGCCAGTGTGCCGGTGGCGGCCGTAACTTCTGGCGCGGCATAGTCCAGCATTCCCGCATGGGGATAGCCCGTCTCGCTTTGCAGGCCGACCTCGACCGGTATTTTCTTGAGGTCCTGCGCGGTCATTCCGCGCTTTGCCATGGCGGCGCGAATGCGCAGCACATCCTGTTCCGAGATGTTGAAATTGACGTAGATGGGCGCGAGCTGAACGATGGTCGCCAGCGTGGTGGCGCCGCCGGCGCCGACAAGCTGCCCCATCGATACCTGGCGGGATGTGACGGTGCCCGCGAACGGCGCCTTGACCTCGGTGTAGCTCAGATTGAGTTGAGCCTGCTTGACGTCAACCGCGCTCTGCTTCTGCTTGGCGATGTCGACGTCTGCTGCCGCGGCGGCCTGGTCGGCGGTCGATTGCGAGATGATTTTCTGGGACAGCAGTTCCTGCTGCCGCTTTAGGTCAGCACCGGACTGCTTGGCGGCGGCATCGGATGAACCCTGCCCGGCCTCGGATTGTTCGAGCGCCAGCTGGTAGGAGTCGGGCTCGATCAGGAACAGCCGGGCGCCGGCCTTGACCTCGTCGCCATCCTTGTAATCGATTTCCTGGATGAAGCCCGAGACGCGCGCAACCAGGGGCGTCGTGTTCACCGCCGCGGCACTGCCGGTAGCCTCGAGATAGGGGGTCACGCTCTGCTTCAATGGAAGCGCCACGTCGACCTTGGGCGGAGGGGGCGGTACGTATGTGTTTTCCTCCCTACAAGCGGACAATACTAGTGTCGCGGCGAACAAACCTGCCGCCTGCGCGATTCTACCCGATAGTAAAAGCATTTCCCCCTCTATATACTTCCCGGTGTATATCGCATTATATAAAAGTAAGCTAATCTACATGTTTGAGGGGAGTTTGTCATGCGGATTGCGTTGAGCATGCTTTTCTTGGCAACTCAGATGGCAACCACCGTGGCGTTGGCGCAGACGGCGGCCGAGCGTGAGGCCTGCCAGGCAGATTACCAGAAGTTCTGCGAGGGCGTGTTGCCGGGCGGCGGCCACATCATCAAATGCCTGGCCGATCACATGAGTGAGCTGACGCCCGAATGTCAAAAGGTCGTCAAGGCGAACACGCCTGGATAGCGCAACTGTGCCTTTCCGAGCCGCAGGTGAACATGACGTGTCGGACTGGAGCGCCGGTGGGCGAGGTCCGCGGGCGCCGGATCGTGGCCCTGTCGTTTGGTTAGGCGTCGCAATGTTGGTCCGCCTTGCGGACGCTCCGAACATTCCCGACGCATTTCAGGAGTGGACCTTCGCTTATCGTTCCGGAACCCACGCCAAAGCGACAGCGACGTTAGAGTAAGCTGCCCTTTGCGTTCGCCGCGGCGAGGCGGACGCGTCCGGGGTGGAGAAAAGCGGTTGGCTACCTATTTCGGAAGAGAGCGGATGGGGAAACAAGGCCGAAATCTCGGCTTCAAAGCGAAAGGAACACGCAATGGCAAAGAACACGATTTGCCTCTGGTACGATAAGGACGCCGAGGCTGCCGCCCGCTTTTATTCCGAGATCTTTCCTGACAGCGTGGTGAGTGCCGTGCACCGTGCACCCAGCGACTACCCAGCCGGCAAAGAGGGCGATGTGTTGACGGTCGAATTCACAGTTGCGGGCCTTCCTTGTATCGGCCTCAACGGGGGTCCCGAGTTCAAGCACAACGAAGCCTTCTCGTTCCAGATCGCCACCGACGATCAGGAGGAGACCGACCGCTATTGGAATGCCATCGTCGGCAATGGCGGCCAGGAGAGCGTGTGCGGCTGGTGCAAAGACAAGTGGGGGATTTCCTGGCAAATCATTCCGCGCGTACTGACTGACGCGATGGCGGCTGGCGGCGACGAGGCAAAGCGCGCGTTTGATGCCATGATGACTATGGTAAAAATCGACGTCGCCGCGATCGAGGTGGCGCGGCGCGGTTGACGCTCCATCGGGTCTTGCAGCCAAATTGCTGCCAGAGCGTGTCAGCTCGCCACCCAGTGCGGCCGTCCGCCCTTGCCTTCGATTCCACGGTCAGCTGGCTCAGGGCGGGCTTGTCGCGGGCGATCAAAGCGGCCTTCGCACACTCAGCGAGGGGCAGCGCAACAGCGCGCCCGAGCAGAAGCGCCGGTGATCACCGCTGTCTTTCCGCTTCGAGCCGACTATGCCAGGTCGGTGCTGGCAAGGCTAAACCGCCGGTCCTTCGAGCCCGCTTCTCTCGTGCGACTTCCACAGGTACCAGCCGAGGACGGTACCGAAGAAGAATGTGTGGGCAATGAACTGCACGACCGGGCTTGCTTGCAGGAACCAGGGGAATGCGATCGGCGCGATCACATAGAAATTGACGAGCCACAAGGCGAGGCCAAAGACGCTGCCGAGACCGATGAAGGCTGCTCGCCCTCGCAGCATTCGGCAATCTCTCCGAACACGATCCCATAGGCGATGGCCAGGATCAAATGCACGGCCACGCCAGCGATGCCGGCCGTCAGGAGCGGGTAGCTGGGATCGAGAGCTTCCGGTCCAAGCGCGATGGCGCCGATCATCCGCAGGGGCATGAAGAACGCTTCCGCCCCCATCATAAACGCACTCACCGTCATTTCGAACGCCGCAAAGACGAGGCCTGCGACAATGCCCGCAACGGCACCCTGCTGAAGTCCCCATCGGATGTCGCGCGGCGTCACTGGCGTATGGATGTAATCACGGTAAGCCATAAAACTGCTCCCCATGCCCGGAACGCGTCGGCGGATCCGGGCATTCGGTGCAATTCACGAGGATTTGATTGAAATTGATGGTTCTCAGGCCGAGCGGACGGTTCGTCCCTTTGCCACATCGACGCTGCAACCATGCAGGTTCCCCGCGACCGCCCCAATCCGGCTATTACCTCGCACTAGACCTCAGTTGGCTCCAAAGATCGTAGCCCGCAAGGAGGACGCCGATGCCGATCGCAACGCCTAGATCGGGATGCGGGACGAACCGGATTACGACGCCGAAAAACGTCAGAAAAACAACAAACGCCAAGACAGCCAGGAATCGGCTCAAATTCATCTGTTCTCCTCCACTCGCCGCGGCATCCCGTCTCAGCCCCCATAGATCAGGTTAGGCAGCCCGTACACGATCTGCGGGAAGATGTAGATGATGACCATGCACAGGATAACGATCAGCATATAGGGCATCATTCCGCGGAAAATATCCGAAAGCTGAACATGCGGCGGCGAAATGCCCTTGAGGTAGTAGGCCGACATCGCCATGGGCGGCGACAGAAAGGCCGTCTGAAGATTGACCGCGACGAGAACGCCGAAAAACAGCGGATCGATCTCGAAATGCGCCAACAGCGGCAGGAAGATCGGAACGAAGATCACGATAATCTCCGTCCATTCCAGCGGCCAGCCCAGGATGAAGATGATGATCTGGGCGACGATCAGAAACATCAGCGGCGACATGTCGAGGCCGGTGACGAAATCGCTGATCAATTGCTGGCCTCCCAGATAGGCAAAGACCGAGGCGAACGTCGCGGAGCCGACGAACAGCCAGCACACCATCGCGGTCGTGCGCGCCGTCAAATAGACAGACTCCTTCAGGCGTTGCCACGTCAGGGCTCGGTAGGCGGCGGCCAGCACGACGCCGCCGAGCGCGCCGATGGCGGCAGCCTCGGAAGGCGTGGCGAGGCCGAAGAGAATAGCGCCGAGCACCGCGAGGATCAGGACCGCCAGGGGGACGAAGGAAGTCAGCAGCATCCAGCTGATTTGCAGGGCCGAATAGTGCCCCACCTCGTCTCGGGTCGGCTTCGGCGCCACCTGCGGCTGCAGCACCGCCTTCGCCACCACATAGATCAGATAGAGGCCGGCAAGCAGCAGTCCTGGAAGCAGGGCTGCCGCATACATGCGAACCACCGAAACACCCGCCGTCGCGCCATAGACGATGAGCAGAATGGACGGCGGAATGAGGATGCCGAGGGTTCCGCCCGCGCAGATCACTCCCGAGGCATAGCTGATGTCGTACCGCGCCTTCAGCATGGCGGGAAACGCCAGCAGCCCCATGAGTGTGACGACCGCGCCGACGATGCCTGTGGCCGTGGCGAAAAGGGTGCAGGTGATGAGGGCGGCGACGGCCATGGAGCCGGGAACGCGCCGGGTGGCGATATAGAGGGTGCCGAAAAGGCGTTCGATGATATTGGACCGCTCGACTATGTAGCCCATGAACAGGAACAGCGGGATGGCGGTCAGCACGTCGTTCGAGATCACAGAATAGGTCTGATTCACAAACAGATCGAAAATGCGGTTGTTGAAGAAGCCGCCGATCCAATGCTCCGTAAGCGTCCAGCCGTCGGCGCCATCCTCAACCGCCCGTTCGTAGGCGCGCCACATCCGTCCCGGATTTAAATAAGCGTAGTAGCCAAAGGCGACCCCAAGCGCCATCAAAGTGAACGCAACCGGGAAGCCAAGGAAGATCGCCAGAACCAGAATGAGCAGCATCGCGACGGCGACCTGAGGATCGCTCATCTGTCTTCTCCGTCGCGGTCTGGTTGATTGTTGGGGTGGAGGAATGGGAGGTCGACTGCTTCCGAACCGTGATGCAGAACATCGAGCGTCTTGGCTTCCATCAGCACCTTCTCGGTCTCTTCCACGTCTTCAGCTGCGCGCGGCCATGTTCCGGTTCGTAGACAGACGACGCAGCGGAACACCTGAGCAATCCCCTGCACGAAGAGCAGGATGCCTGCCGCCACGATGACGGCCTTGAACTGGAAGATCGGAATCCCGGCCGGGCTGTTCGAGCTTACTTCGAGATAGCGGAAGCTGCGTGCGGCATACTTCCAGCCGGCCAGAATCAGCGCCGTGACGCCCGGGAAGAAGAAAATGAAGTAGAGGACAAGTTCGACCGCCGCTTGCACGCGCGGCCTCCACAGACGGTAGATGAAATCGCCGCGCACATGCCCGTCTCGCGACAAGGTGTAAGCGCCGGCCATCATGAACATGGTGCCGTAGAGCATGTAGCTGAGGTCGAATGCCCACGCAGTCGGCGCGCTGAACAGGTATCGCACGACGACTTCATAGCTCACGCCGAGCGTCATGACGACGACGCTCCAGGCGAACACCTTTCCAAACCATGCCGAAAGTTCATCGGCGAACGCAATGTAACGGAGCATCTACTGGGTTCCGTCAGATACAATCCAGCGGTCCGCAAGACCGCCGGATTTGCCGAAGCGGAGGCGCGAATTAGAGCTTAAGCTTGCCGGGGAAGTAATGTTCGTATGCCAGTGTCAGGTCGGCTGAATTCATGAGCTCGTAGTAGACAACGCGTTCGACCCATTGGCGCTGGCTATCGAGCACCCGCTTCATGAACTCATCCGCCTCCAGCGTCGGGATGATCTTGTCCCAAGCCTGGAGTTGTGCATCGAGAATCTCCTTGGAGGTGCGGTGCACGGTGACACCGTGCTCGGTCTGCAGTTTCTGCAGGTCGGCCGAATAGTTGTCGAGGGCGACTGCGGTGGTCGCGGTGCTGGCCGCCTCCACGCCATATTCGAGAATGGCCTTCAAATCGTCGTCGAGGTCGTCGAATACGTCCTTGTTGAACAGGAATTCGAACGACTCACTCGCCTGATGATAGGACGACAAGATGTAGTTCTTGGCGACGTCCTGCGAACCGAAGCGAAGGTCGGATGACGGATTGTTGAATTCGAAGGCGTCGATAACCCCGCGCTCCATGGCCGGCACGATTTCACCGCCGGGCAGCTGCGCCACGCTGAGGCCGAGGTTCTGCATGAGATCAGCGGCAAGACCCACCGTCCGATACTTGAATCCCTGCAGTTCAGCGGTTTTCGTGACAGGATTCTTGAACCAGCCGAACGGCTGCGCCGGCATCGGGAAGCCATAGAAGCCGACCACGTTGAGACCCATGATGTCCTGCGTCAGCTCGCGGTAGAGATCCTTGCCGCCGCCCTGGTGGAACCAGGCGAGCATTGTGGTGGCGCTGCCGCCAAACACAGGGCCAGTTCCGAAAAGCGACGCGGCCTTGTGCTTGCCGTACCAGTAGACGGGAACGGTATGCGCGGCGTCGATGACGCCGTCATTGACGCCATCCAGCACCTGGAACGCGCCGACGACCGCACCCGCGGGCAGGAGCTCGAACTTCAGCCGGCCGCCCGACATCTTTTCGACGCGCTCTATGTATAGCCGCGCGAAATCCATCCAGATGTCCGACGCAGGCCACGAGGTCTGCATCTTGATGGTCACCGGCGCCTGCGCCAGTACGGCTGGGGTTGCGAGCGTCGTCGCTGCAGCTGCGCCGGCCGTGATGGCGGTGGACTTTTCCAGGAACCCGCGACGCGAGATTTTCTTGTCGGACATTTTATTCCTCCCTTTATTGTAAGCTCCTCTGCCGCAACCAGAATATGCGAAGCCGCCCTTTGCGCAACCAAATTTGCTGCCGGTGACATCGGGCATCGGACATTCGGCCTGGCACAAGTGCCAATATACTTCCGCGTCCGACGACTTTTTAGTGGTCGGCGCATATCCTCCAATAACGAATGTAGGACTGCTGCGCAGCATGCCAAGGCGGTCGTAACGACCCCAGAGTTGGCCGTCCGCGGAAGGACCCAGTTATGGAGGCATAGGCTCGCGCCGATGACGGTGACCGGCAAGCCTCAGAAATTCCTGATGCGAGGCAGTGGTCGAGGAACTGCGGCTGGTGACGGCGAAGACGGTCTGACGGGGTGGCACTCCCCCGTCGGACGTTTCGTGGCCGTGTTGTTGTCTGGGTACGGTTCGGGAATTGTTCGCGTTTGCGCCGAGAGCGGACAACAATCATGGTGACCAAGCCGAGTTTTCAGCCTCCAACTTGGATCAAAAAATCGCGGTTGTGGGCAGCCCAAGCGCCATAGCGCCGGCGTAACGTGCTTGAGGTCCAGCCTGAAGCGGATGGAAGCGAGCGCCCTGTACGTCGCGGAAGCAGCGCTCCAACCCGGTCTTTCGGTAGAACGAAGCACCACCTGCCAGTTCCATCGCGAGTTCTACCGCCATGATCGCATGCCGCGCGACGAGCGATCGTCCGATCATGACCTCGTTCACGCTGTCGGTGGAGGGCGCGTTGCGTGCGGCAATGTCGAGCATCCAGCGGTGCGCAACCTGCGCGGCACGCAGTTCGGTTTCCATGCGGCCGGCAAGGGAGAGATCGGGTTCCGGTTTGCTCCTCGCAATCTCGACCGCGATGTCACGGGCGCTCTCCGCAACACCGAGATAAACGGCATAGATCAACGGGAAGGCGATCGTCGCGATTGTCTGGAAGACCGGATGCCATTCGCCTGCCTTGCGCGAGAATGCGACATTTGCGTCGGGGATGAACAGGTTCTTGATCACCACGTCGTTCGACGCCGTGCCGCGCATGCCGAGTGTGCGCCAGGTATCCTCGATGTGCACCTCATCGGCCTTCATCGGAACGCCAAAATGAATGACTGACCGACTGCCGTCTTCGCCCTCATGGATCGCCCCGGTCATCAGGATGCTTCCGGCTTCGGCGCCAGAGGTAAACACCTTCCGGGCTGTGATGCGGTAGCCACCTTCGACTTTCTCAGCTTTCCCTGAGCCGCCGATCCAATCCGAGCCGCCGGAAGAAAGTAAGACAATGCGTTCGGCGGCGACCCTCCTCAAGAGAGGCTCCACGGCAGTCACTTTCTGATGACGCCAACGCCAGGCGGGGATCGCAACCTGATGCGAGTGCATGGAAAAGGCGAGCGCGGTTGAGCCACATGCGCGTGCGAGCACGCGCAGCATCTCGGCGAGTTCTGCTACCTCAGCGCCGCGGCCGCCAAGCTGGCGCGGAACGCCCGCCTCGACGAGGCCAGCCTCTTTCAGCAGTGCGTAGTTCTGGCCGACGAAGCGGTCGTTCTGGTCGATATCCGCAGCGCGCTCCGCGAGCTTCGGCGCGACATGCTGCGCTGTCTCCACGATACTGGTGGGATAATCGGGGGTGTTGCCGCTTGTTGGCGCGGGTTGGTCTTTCGAAGCAGCGTTCGTCGGCATGATGTCCTCCATTGGTGCGAGGCTGAAGCTTCGCCGCTGAAGCCTCACGCTTCCAGTTCAGGAACTGTATCGCTTGCATTTTCTGTTTGGCGCCAGTCTGGTAGTATCCGGGCATCGACAACGACGGATATCGCAATGGACCAGCGCGGTGGATACGGCCAGTTCTGCCCGGTTTCGATGGCGTCGGAGATACTCTGTAGCCGCTGGACGACCCTGGTTGTGCGCGAGCTGCTCTGTGGCAGTACACGGTTCAACGATCTAAGGCGTGGACTGCCGAAGATGTCGCCGACGCTGCTGTCGAAGCGGCTCAAGGAATTGCAAAGCGCCGGCGTCATCACCGTAACACGGAAGGTCAGCGGCGCGGTTGAGTATAGATTGTCGGAGGCCGGCGAGGAGTTGAGGCCCTTGATAATGGGGCTCGGCAACTGGGCGCAGCGCTGGATGGAGTCGCGCCTTTCGCTGCGAAACCTCGACCCATCGCTGCTCATGTGGGACATGCGTCGAAGCCTCGACGTCAAGCTGTTGCCTGATCGGCGATGGACGATACAGTTTCTATACCCGGAGCTCGCGGAGGCGCAAAAGAACTGGTGGCTGGTGGTGGACGGTGGTGCGGTCGACCTCTGCAATTTTAATCCTGGACATGACCTCGACCTTCTCGTGAAAAGCTCTTTGCGATCGATGACGGCTATCTGGATGGGGCTGACGACGATCAAAAAGGAGTCCGACAGCGGCCTATTGGAAATCGAAGGAGATCCCGCGCTCGCGCGCTCCATGCAGCAATGGCTTGGTCTCAGCGCCTTCGCACACGAACCGCGGCGAGTGCAGTAATCTGCGCGAAGGCGCCCGTCTCGCTCGAAAAGTCGGCTGCAAGCCGCCAATTCCGGCATTGCGACCCAAACTGTCGCGAAATCGGCGGTAAGCAGCAGGCGTCCGCTGGTTGGTGCGACGTACCTCAGGCCGCCAGCACCGCCTCATCCAGCCCGCGGATGATCTTGGCCAGTTCGACACACTCGTCATGGCGGACCTTGTTGCGCCGCCAGGCGAGGCAGATCGTGCGCTGCGGCATCGGTTCCTGGAATGGCACGATCTTCAGATCGCGCATGCCACTGGCTGGTCCTGCCGCCATTTCAGGGATGAGCGTGACGCCGAGCCCGTGCGCCACCATCTGCAGCAGCGTTGTCAGGCTGGTCGCGCCGTAGCTCGCCATTGCCACCGGCCGCACGCTGCCGCAGACGGCAAGCGCCTGTTCACGCAGGCAATGGCCTTCCTCCAGCAGCATCAGCCTTTCCAATGCCGGACTTTCCGGCGGAACCGGCGGCGACGCGAAGGCGGGATCGTCGGCCGGCACGGCAAGGAAGAACCGGTCGGAGAAAAGCGCCTCGGTGATCAGCCCGGGCTGATCGAGGGGAAGGGCCGCGATGAAGGCGTCGAGCTTTCCCAGGGCGGTGTCCTCGACCAGCGACGCAGTCACCGCTTCACGCAACTCGAGCTGCAAGGCCGGGAAACGCCGTTTCAGTTCCGGCAGCACATGCGGCAGGAGATAGGGCGCCACCGTCGGGATGATGCCGAGCCGGAAGCGTCCTTCCATGGCGGGACGGCCGCGCCGGGCCGTGGTCTCGATCTCGCGGATGTCGGCAAGAATGCGCTCGATGCGCGGCAGCATGGCTAGTGCTTCGTCGGTCATCCGCACCGATTTGCCGCCGCGCTCGAACAGCCGGCAGTTGAGCCGTAGCTCCATCTCCGCGATCTGCGACGACAGCGCCGGCTGGCTGACGCCAGCCAGCTTCGCGGCGCGGCCGAAATGCAGCGTCTGCGCCAGTGCCTCGAAATATTGCATCTGCCGGACGGTGAGACCAATCATAAGGAAAACCTATCGCAACAAGCAGGAAAGGCAATTTGTTTTTATCGGCAATGCGGCATAGTCTGGAACCATTCCAGAATGGCGTGGCTCAAGGCCCGTCCGGAAAATCAACAAATCCCGGAAAACAAATCCCGGAAAATCCACAAATCGGAGAGAACGATGGACGCAAAGACCGATGACAATAGCGCAGGAAAATGCCCGGTCGTTCACACAACCATTGCCAGAGCCAACCGTGACTGGTGGCCGAACCAGCTGAATGTCCAAGTCCTCCACCAGCAATCCCCGTTATCCGACCCGATGGGCGAGGCATTCGACTACGCCAAGGAATTTAGGAGCCTCGACCTGAATGCCGTGATCAAGGACCTGCATGCTCTGATGACGGACTCGCAGGAATGGTGGCCGGCCGACTTTGGCCATTACGGGCCACTGTTCATCCGCATGGCCTGGCACAGCGCCGGCACCTACCGCATCGGCGACGGCCGCGGCGGTGCCGGAGCCGGCCAGCAACGCTTCGCGCCGCTGAACAGCTGGCCGGACAACGTCAATCTCGACAAGGCCCGCCGGCTGCTGTGGCCGATCAAACAGAAATACGGCCGCAAGATCTCCTGGGCCGACCTTATGATCCTCACCGGCAACGTCGCCCTGGAATCGATGGGCTTCAAGACCTTTGGTTTCGCCGGCGGACGCGCTGACGTGTGGGAGCCCGAACAGGACATCTACTGGGGTCCCGAAGGCAAGTGGCTGGCCGACGAGCGCTACAGCGGCGAGCGCGACCTCCAGAACCCTCTCGCCGCCGTGCAGATGGGTTTGATCTACGTCAATCCGGAAGGGCCGAATGGCAACGCGGATCCGCTGGCCGCGGCGCGCGATATTCGCGAGACCTTCGCGCGCATGGCCATGAACGACGAGGAGACCGTCGCGCTCATCGCCGGCGGACATACCTTCGGCAAGACCCACGGCGCCGGCGATGCGACGCTGGTGGGCGCGGAGCCGGAAGCCGCCGGCATCGAAGAGCAGGGCCTCGGCTGGGCGAGCGCGTTTGGCACCGGCAAAGGCGGTGACGCGATAGGCAGCGGCCTGGAAGTGACCTGGACCACGACGCCGACGAAGTGGGGCAACAACTTCTTTGACAATTTGTTCGGCTTCGAATGGGACCTGACCAAGAGCCCGGCCGGCGCGCACCAGTGGACGCCGAAGGGCGGCGCGGGCGCCGGCACCGTACCGGATGCGCACGATGCAGCCAAGCGTCACGCGCCATCGATGCTGACCACCGACCTCGCTTTGCGGTTCGATCCTGCCTACGAAAAGATATCACGGCGCTTCCATCAGAATCCGGACCAGTTCGCCGATGCCTTCGCCCGCGCGTGGTATAAACTGACCCACCGCGACATGGGCCCGATCGTGCGCTATCTCGGCCCGCTCGTTCCTAAGGAAGAGCTGCCGTGGCAGGATCCTATCCCTGCAGTCGATCATGTTCTGGTCGATGAACTGGACGTAGCCGCCCTGAAGGCGAAGATCCTCGCCTCCGGCCTTTCGGTGCCGCAATTGGTCTCGATCGCCTGGGCGTCCGCCTCGACCTTCCGTGGCTCCGACAAGCGCGGTGGCGCCAACGGCGCGCGCATTCGCCTCGCGCCGCAGAAAGACTGGGACGTCAACCAGCCGGCTCAGTTGGCAAAGGTCCTGGAGAAACTCGAAGCGATCCAGAAGGAGTTCAATACTTCGCAGTCCGGCGACAAGAAAGTCTCGCTTGCCGACCTGATCGTCATTGGCGGCGGCGCCGCAATCGAAAAGGCCGCAAAGGACGCCGGCAACGACGTGAAGGTCCCGTTCACGCCGGGGCGCATGGATGCCTCGCAGGAGCAGACCGACGTCGACTCCTTCGCCCCGCTCGAACCGACCGCCGACGGTTTCCGCAACTATCTCAGCGGCAGGCAGCGTTTGTCGCCCGAGGAGGCGCTGGTGGACCGGGCGCAATTGCTGACGCTGACGGCGCCGGAGATGACAGTCCTCGTCGGCGGCCTGCGTGTGCTCGGCGCAAATACCGGCCAGTCAACGCACGGCGTCTTCACCAAACGGCCGGAGACGTTGACGAATGACTTCTTCGTCAACCTGCTCGACATGGGCACGGTGTGGAAGTCGACATCGGAGGCCAAGCACGTGTTCGAAGGACGCGACCGGGCGACAGGTGAGCTCAAGTGGAGCGGCACCCGCGTCGACCTCATCTTCGGTTCGCATTCCCAGCTGCGCGCCCTAGCGGAAGTCTATGCAACCGCCGACGCTAAGGAAAAGTTTACCAACGACTTCGTGGCGGCGTGGAACAAGGTGATGAACGCCGATCGCTTCGAACTCGCCTGATCCAGAGCATGATCCCGAAAAGTGGAATCCGGTTTTCGGCAAAGATCATGCTCAAACAAAAAGACAGAGCCCCATCCCGATTCCATCTGGATGGAGCTCTAGCGCCAAGGTCCGGAGCGGACAGCTTCCCGCCTGCGGTAAGTTTCTCAAGTCTCAATAAGAAAGGCGCGGGGCCGGGCCCCGCCGGTGGTTTTTTAGGCCCTGGGAGTTGAGGGAGTGAGGCAAATTGGGGGGGTTTGGGCCCCCCCCGCCAAAGGGGGCCC